>JAHEEJ010000065.1 GCA_024640705.1 Deltaproteobacteria bacterium | reverse complement strand
TAGTTGAGCGGGTCGTCGTCGTTGGGTGCGAAGCCGTCTCCGTCGATGCGGTAGCCGTAGGCCCGCTTCGCGAGTTTCGGATGCCGGTCGTCGAGGACGACCGAGTTCTTCATCCCCAGCTTGGCAAAGATGCGCGCTTCGACGAAATCTCCGAATACCTCGCCGGACGCTCTCTCTACGATCAGGGCCAACAACTCGTAGCCGGGATTGCTGTACTCGTATCGCTCCCCGGGCGCGAACACCGGCTCGCCCCAGGCGGCGTAGGTGTCGAGCGCGTGCCGCGTGAGCGGTCGTTCCACTCCGGTGACTTCGATCATCACGTCGTAGTAGTCCGGTAGGCCACCGGTGTGATTCAAGAGATTTCGGATCGTGATCCCGTCGGCGATACGCGAGATTTCGGGGAGAAAGCGCGTGATCGGATCGTCGTAGTCAAGCTTGCCTTCCTCTTCGAGGAGCATGATCGCCATCGCGGTGAATTGTTTGGAGACCGATGCCAAGCGGCTCGAAGTATCGGTTTCGAACGGCACGCCGTGCTCGATGTCGGCCATTCCGTAGGCGCTCTTCTGCAGCACCTTCCCATCCTGGATGACCATGATCGCCGCACCCGGCGTCGCAGTCGATGTGGTCTCCGCGAACAGCGCATCGACCGCGCGAGAGGGTGCCGTCGGAACGGTCGTGCAACCCGATAGATTCGTCATGAGAGCGAGTCCAATCACCAAGGCGCCAGTTGTCGATTGGGCCTTTCCAAAATGCCGCGCCATCCACGTCATCGCGTTTGCTGCCTCCTGGCTGTGGTCCTTCGGGAGTCTCTTGACGCACTGTCTCCTACTG
The DNA here is from genome assembly GCA_024640705.1 of Deltaproteobacteria bacterium. Lineage (GTDB taxonomy): Bacteria > Myxococcota_A > UBA9160 > UBA9160 > SMWR01 > JACZVU01. Next base: position 13,310 of record JAHEEJ010000065.1, on the reverse strand, counting down.
ATAATCCCGAGGGATCGTATCTTCCCAGTTCTTCTCGCGAACGAGTGCGCCGTCTTTCAACAGGCGCCGGGTGTATTCGTAATAGAAGTTCTTCAAGTCGCTGCGAAACGACATTTTCGATTCCCAGGTGAGCGTTCGATCGTCGAGGTCGACCGACATCTGATAGGTGCCGACCACCGAGGTCGCCTCGGGGTGCTCGTCGCTGGTTTGGTGGGCGATCGTCTCCTGGTAGCGCTCCGTGCCCCACGGAAACCGGGATGCACTCGCGTTGGTCGCCTTGACCGTCGCCGTTCCGGTCTGGGGATTGCGGTCGATCGATGAAATTTCGCCATAGCCCGAGACGGTTCCCGAATTGAGGGTCTCGTATCCCGGAAACACCGGATCTTCTTGCGGCGGGAGAAAATCCGGTTTCGGCCACTCGCCGGGCGGCACGACTGGAATGATCAGCCGGCTGGCTCCCTTTCCGCCCAGCCGCAACGAAGTGACCATCGGGTAGGGGGTCGGCCAGAGCATCGGCCACTGCGCGTTGTTGACCGCGAATCGCATCCGATGGCCTTTTTCGAACACCCAGGACGTGAAGTGCATCTCGATTTCGAGTTCGAATGACTCGCCGGGCTCCAGCGGCTTCGGATTCTTCGCGGATTCCCGGTGCGTGCCGTTGAACCCCGCGCCCGCAACCTGCGTGACCCGGCCATCGGGCGCCACATCCGAAAGACGCACGAACCAGTTCGCGTGCGGTGCGTCTGCCGAAACCTGAAGGATCGCGCGCGGCAGTCCGAGGATTTCGACATCCGCGTCGAGGGGCTCGCTGTCGTAAACCAGGCTGAAGGCATCCGTCGGCCGCTGGTCGTGGGCCGCGTCCCCCCACCACATCACGGGACCGCCGGCTTCGACGCCCGTCGATGCGAAATAGCGCAGCTTGTGGGTGGCGCTCTTGGAGGCTTTGTTGGCGAGGCCGTGATCGGCCTGCGGGTAGAGGGTGCGCTCTCGGATGCGCTCGATCGGCCAACCCTCTTCCCAGCGCCACGCGCCGTCGACTTCTTCGAGAACCGGGCCCGGGGGATGCCAGCGCCGGATGAACACCGCGAACCGAGGCTCGTCGAGGATTCCGGTGTTGCGCCCCTTGAGCCAGTAGTCGTACCAGCGCACGGCTTCGTGGCGCCATTCCATTTGCGGCTTTGGACTCGCGTTGTGCGGAAGGTAATGAGACCAGGGTCCGACCATCGCCTTCACGGGCGCCTCGAGGTGCTCGAGCATGCGCGGCACGCTGTCGCGGTAGCCGTCGTACCAACCGCCGATGACGAAGGTGGGGACTCGGATCGATTCGTAATCTTCTTTGAGCGTCGTCCGTTCCCAGAACGGGCCGTATCGCTGCATGCGCTTGTAGGTCATCATCCACGGTTCGGTGTCGAAGCGGTTCTTGAAGTACGCCTCGTCGATGACGTAGTCCGGTGCGCCGGGTCGCGCATTGTCGAGATCCTGGCTCATCTCCCACGAATCCACGTGGATGATGCCGTCCATGAAGTGAACGTCGTCCTGGTAGAGATCATCGGTGGCATCGACGGCGATGATGGCCTTGAGGGCCGGCGGATTTCGCATCGCGAGGTGGATCGAATTGAAGCCGCCCCACGAGATGCCGAACATCCCCACGTTGCCGTTGGAGAAGGGCTGGTCCGAAAGCCAATCGATGACGACTTCGCCGTCATCGTTCTCCTGATCGGTGTACTCGTGGGCGATCAAGTGGCCCTCGCTGTTTCCGGTGCCGCGGATATCGACGCGGGCGACGATGTAGCCGCGCCGAACGAAGTAGGAGTACACGGAATAGTTTCGACTGCGGGATTCCGTCTTGCGATAGGGGAGATACTCGAGCAGCACCGGAAACCGTTCGTCTTCTTTCGCCCCTTCCGGCACGAAGAGGTCCGCAGCCAATTGCACGCCGTCCGGCATGGGTATCCAGGCCTCGCGCAGCCCGATTCCGTAGATCGGAGCCGAGGGCTCCTGGAGCGGCTCCGGCGAGCATCCCCAGCTGGCGATCGCGAAAATGAGCATCAGTGCAGTGAAGAAGGGCTTGGGCGTGTGCATCGGACTCTCCATTTTGCGGATTTCGAACGGTACGGCGTTTTCTCACAAGAGCATAGGTCAGGGCGGTGGTGTTTCCCTGAAGCCGATGGCTCGGATTTCGATTGTGTGTGGTAGCGGAGCGTCGAACTTCCCGTTTCCATCGACATCGATGAAGATTGGATTGGTCAACGCATAGGGCATGACACCTGCGTCACTTCCGTCCGCGCTGGATCTGCGCTGTACCAGCGGAGAGAGATCTTTTGTGCCCCGAACTTCGGCGACCAGGAAGGCATCGCCTTCCAACTGCAATTCGAGATCGGCTCGGAGGTGGCGGGCCGTCGGGTGTGGAATCGATCGGGTCGGTGCGTTCTGCGGCTTGCCGTTGACGTAGAGTTGGACCGCTGAAGCCTCGATATGCGCCGCCGTCCAGACATCGATTCCGACGCTCACGATTCCGTCGGCTACCGAAAGCGTGTCTCCGGGCCGGTAGCGATCGGAGACCGTGAGGTCGAGGATCGGGCCATTGCTCGCGAACGAGCGGCCCTCGCGAATGCGCTGCATCAGCTGGCTGGCGCTGAACGGTGCGCCGAGCGATCCACCGCGATCGACATAGGTTCTGGAATAGCCGGGTTCATCCCGGTCGATCTCGTGTGAATCGGAACTGCCCACGAGTGGAAAGAAATAGCCGCGGCGCAGCAGATTGAACCAGTCGTTGCGGGTTGCCCGGTTGTTCGGTGTGTCGTAGTCGGCTCCGTTGACGACCTCGAGAACGTCGAACGAGAGGTCGAAGCCCTCGCGCGCAAATGCCGCGCTCTCGGGATCCAGCGAGTGCCAGTTGAAGTAGTCGAACTGCCAGGATCGGGGGTGATTGATCTGCAGTACGACGCCGTCATCGCGCGCGCGACTCGCCTGGAACAAGGCGGTGAGGTCGGTCGAGAGCGAGTCGATGGCCCCGTGATTGTGCGCTTCGGGTTGCACGGTCATCGGGTAGGTGTTGTAGTCCAGGCGCTCGGGGACCGTGACCTCCGCACCGGCAAGCACGGTCAACTCGGCGCCGAGGTCGAGCTTCTCGAGGGCAGGGCGGTAATCGACCGGGAAATTGTGATCGGTTGCAATCGCGACGTCGACGCCTTCTGCGACGAGCGACCGGACTCTCTCCTCCACATCGACGGCTCCATCGGATTCGAGTGTGTGGAGGTGCGGGTCGACCGAAATCAAATCGGGGCGATCGATCACCCGGTCGATCTGGAAGACCAGGTTTGCGGTCTTTCCTTCGAGGATCTGCACGTCCTGCTCGTCGATCGAGAATTCGGGCCCTCGCGAAGCGCTGACCCGGTAGGAGCCGACCGGCAATTCGATCTCGCTCCCCTTCCGATCGGGAAATGCCGAGTTCTTGTACGACTCCCAGTAGTCGTCATCGTCGGTGGGGTTCTGTGGGCGGAAATAGGGCGATGCTGTCGAGTCGAGCCCGTGAAACGAAACCTTGCCGGGAACGAAGCCGCCCGCGGAATCGACGATTCGAATCTTCGCACGCCCCTGGGGAGGATCGTGAAACTGGCAACGGTTCGTCCCGCTCGCGGAGACGGTCAGCGCGCACTCCGAGATGCCTGGAAAGAAATTTGCCCGCGCCGTGTAGTTTCCGGCTGGGAGTTCGATCGCGAGCGGCACGGGTTGATCCAGGAAGGAGCGGAAGAAGATGGCCGATGAGTCCGTGTTGCGAACGACGATTTCGAGATAATCGTTCGATCCAGTTTCGAATGCGAAAGTCACCGTCTCGGTGGCAGTTCCGAGGGTCTGGTAGAGGCTTTCGAGCACGGCGCGGCTCTCGCCGCCCGTGATGAGCGCGTAGCTTCTCGAGTCGCTCATTCCCGGTGCGAGATCGACGGCCAGTGGATCGGGGAGGATCATGCCGCCGTCCCAGCCATAGCGATAATCGGTCACGGAAAGGCGGGGGGTCTCGTCCACCCATCCGATCAGATGGTTCTCGCGTGGATAACCCCGAAACATCAGTGCGCGGTGTTCTTCGACGTCCGCCGGGCTGAAGTCGTAGATCTGGTGGGGATCGAAAAAGAGCGCGTAGACGAAGCTTTCGATCGGCTTCGGTCCGAGATTGGTCAGCGTGAGCGAGATGTCGACGCGTTCCGAGTCGTTCGAAAACCTGTAGCGGCCCTCGAATTGCGCTCGGAGCCCCGCTGGGTCGCTGTAGTGGGCGCTCGCGACGAACGTGACGTACTGCTCCGACCGCTGGACTTCGACTTTTTCATAGGCGACGTGCCGGGTCGTATTGCCGACCCTCACGTAGGGTGTGCCGAGCATGATGTCGCCGCGCAGATCCGTTCCGGCGGGGCGGCAGAACAGGATGCTCCCGAGCGCATCTGCAGTGGGGAACTTGTAGAACGATTCGTCGCGTCGGTGGGAACCGCCGATGACGACTTCGAGCCTCCCGTTGCTGACGAAGTAGTCTCCGTCCGCACAGCGTTCACACAACGCCTTTGCTGGATCGCCGGCCGCGCCGAGTGTGCGCACCTCGATCTCGGCCGCTTGCGAAGTCGCTGAAATCGCAAGGCAGATCAAGCTCAGCAGCCCTTTGCGGTGGCGCATTCAGGGTCCTACGGCAATGGACGAAGACGCCCCTTCGACGACGGGTGGATTGGCGAGCGGTTCGGGCAGATCGTTCCAGTTGAGCAGCGTGTTCCAGACCAGCCGGAAATCGGAGCGCGCGAGGGTGCGGTGAATCGGATCGAATCCGAAGGCGACGATGCGACCGCGTCCGAGCGGGACGTCGAGGATCGCGGGGTAGCCCTCGAGTTCATCCTCTCCCGTCATGCCTCCCGAAACCACCAGCGGCAGCTCGTCCGCGGATTCGGCTGTGGCTTCCGATTCGCTGTCAGCGGCCGGGTGCTCGATTTCTTCACCGACGCCCCAGGGCCCGTCATCGTCCGAGCTTTCATCGTGGAAGCTGCGCGGCTCGGTCCCCCATTGCAGCACCACCCAGCCGAGATCGGCTTCGCGCGTCTGGTGCAGGGGGAGGTCTTGCCGGAACACGGAGGTGACCTCGGGATAACCGTAGGCGATCGGGTGATCGGGCCGCGGGAAGCGCGCGCGAATCTCGACCCCCGGCGTGTGGAGATCATTGGCGGGGGCCGCGCGCACACCGCGCGCGAGCCCGCCCTCGATCGCGATGTTGCTCGCGCCGCCGAGGGTGACGAGCACGCCGCCGCGTTCGACGAATTTCTGCAGGTTTGCGAAACCGGCGAACGTGAGGCCGCCGGTGATGTCGGGCGAGGAGTCGGGCGTGCCGTGGCTCGGAAATTCCCGCGTTTTCGTGTAGGGCATCGGGCCGTGCTTCGGATCGATGCCCTGGATCGCGCTCTTGAGTGAATTGGTGGTGTGCGGGTAGAGGATGACGTCGAAGCGGTGATTCAGTCGACCCTGCTTGATGTCATCGTCGTTGATGAGCTCGTAGCGGATTTTCGACTGATCGAAGAGCATGCGCACCCAACCCGCGGACTCGGTGTCGTTCCAGGTGTTGAGCACGGCGAGGCGCGGCAGATCGATGGCGTGCAGCGGAACATCGGGTGCTTGCGGAACCGACTCGAAGTCGAGGCCGAGTTCAGCCGCGACCCGATCGAGTGCATCCCGAAGGCCCCAGCCGCCGCGCAACACCCAGGAGCCGGCGGGATATTCGCGATCGTCACGCTCGAAGGCCCGCTCGGCGACATCGATGTCGTACTTGGCGAGGCGGTGGCGGGCGGCGTGCAGCGCCTCCTGGCCGGTGTCGCGCAGCAGGTACACGGGACCGTCTCCCGTTACGCGGCCGGGATAGGCGATCGCTTCCGTGACCGGGGTGGTCGCCAGGTTCCGAACGCCCGGGTCATTCACGGGGATCGTGTCGATCCCGAAGTGGATCGGAAATGCCCACGAGACGTCGTCGTACGGTTGGTAGAGTGCCTCGTCCGCGGGGTATTGCTGGGGTGCCAGCAGGTCGAGCGCGAAGCCGCGATAGGGTTGGTCCATCCTCACGACGAGCGTCCCCGCCGGCAGCGTTCGATCGCCGGCCTCGAACGCGTCGTTCGCTCTGGAAACCTCGATGCCGTGGTCGCGCACCAGGTTGACCATCGCAGCCAGTCGGCCGCGATCGCTCTGGTCTTCGGGAATCGCGAACGCATAAGGCGGTGTCGAGGTGCCGAGTTCGATCGCGCGCTTCCCCTTGCGCCAGAAGTCGCGCAGCAGTTCTTCTCCGTGAAGCGACGTGTAGTGGAGGATCGAGAGCACGCCGGTCTGCATGTAATTGGTGTTGTTGCGCAGCGACCAGCTGAAGTTTCGCTGCGGGGGCCAGGGGCGGTACCAGGTGCGTCGCGTGACGGGGATGTCGTTGTACTTTTCGTAGTTCAGGTCGAGCCGCACATCCATCGTATCCGCAGTTCCGATGCCGAAGGTCTCATAGCCGCGCCCGATCGCGTTGTGGTTCACGGCGACCGAATCCAGGAACATGTGCCCCCAGCCCTCACCGAAGCCCCAGGTCCAGGCGCCGGGCATGCCCAGCGAGGAGAGCGTCCGGACTTCGTTGAACGCCATCTGGTGCCACTCGCCGACGAGAATCGGGTCCATGTTCACGTTGTAGGGGCCCGTGCCGGTCCACACGAGCAAGAACGGAATCGACTCGTGCAGATCGTGCACCACCTGGGGGTGCCAGCGGAAGAACGTGTCGTGAACCGCGCGCGTGAGTGCCAGCGCGCGTTGGTGCGAATCGCGGTTGTTGTCGTGGAAGACGTAGCGCCCCCAGAACGGAGGCGATGTTTCCGGCAGATTGTCGTAGTCGGTCTTCCCCTTGAGGTAGCGGTAGTACCAGTCCACGGCGCGATCCCGGCCGTCGGGTTCGGAAACCGGGTTGATGATCACGATGACGCGCTCGCGGATCGAGCGGATCAGCGGCTGCTCGGAAACCGCCAGCCGATAGGCGAGTTCCATCAGCATTTCGGGACTGCCGGTTTCCGTCGAGTGCAGGCCTCCGTTGAGGTAGTAGGTCGGCCGCGCGGTCTTCAGCGTGCTCTGCATGCAGCTTTCGTCGCAGGTTCTCGGGTCGGCGAGCCGCGCAGTGGCTTCGCGGTAGCTCGGCAGGTTGCGGATCGCCTCGTCGTCGGCGATCGCTGCGAGGATGATGTCGCGCCCTTCTTCGGTCTTGCCGATGGTCTCGACGGTCACGCGTGGTGAGGCGGCCGCGAGCGCTCGGAAGTAGCCGTAGATGTCGGTCGTGCGACTCAACTCGCCCGGGGCGCCGGCGATGTGGCCGAGAAAATCAGTGGGGGAGGGGACGCTCGATGATTCCGGAACGTACGCCACCCACGGGCTGAGAAACTTCGGATCGGTCGTCGCATCGGCGATCGCTTCCACCGACCCCGGCTCTGGCGTGTCGGGGGCGTAACCGGAGTCGGATGCGGTGGCGCCCGACGTGCCGAGAACGAGCCATGCGGTGCAAATCGCGGGGATCCTTCGCACGATCCTACCTCTCTTCAGTTCGTTGGTACGGGGGGCGGTCCTTCCGGGATGTAGAGCTTCATCTTGAATCCCTTGGTTTCTGCCTCGAACTCTTTTGCGATGACTTTGCGTTGCTCGGGATTTTCGTAGAGGTCGACCATGGTCGCCGCCAGCGCTTTCGCGGCGTAGACCATGCCTTTGTGGCCGATCGACATGCCGCCCGTCGCCACGACCGGCCACGCGTGCCAGGGGGCGTCGTGTGCCGCCGTGGTAACCGTGAGGTGCAGGGTGGGCACCACCCAACTCACGTCGGCCACGTCGGTGGAGCCGCCATCGGGCGGGCGTTCCGTCAGGTCGAGAGGTTCGGGCTCGGTTCTCAGGCCAGTGGGTTCGACGCCGGTTTCGCGTTGGATCGTGCGCGCGAATTCCTGTTCTTGCTCGGTGAATTGCAGCGGGCCGAGCCAGCTCATGTTCGCGTGGATGAGTTTGGCGCCCTCGCGGTTTACGAGCATCTCGTAGCTGCCCGCCTGGATCGAGAAGGTGCTCTCGGTACCGGTTGCGAGCGCAGCGCCCTGGGCGGCGGCCCGCGCTCTTTCGACGAGCGCGTCGACGCTCGTGTGCTTGCTGTCCCGCACCCAGGTCCAGACCTTCGCATGGTCGGGGACCACGTTGGGTACGTCGCCGCCATCTACGATCACGTAGTGCATCCGAACGGTAGGCTCCACGTGCTCGCGCATCAGATTGATTGCATGGGTGAAGAGCTCGACGCCGTCGAGTGCGCTGCGGCCATTCCAGGGATCGGCGGCCGCGTGGGCCGTTCTTCCGCGGAACTCGACCGCGAAATCCACCATCGCCTGACTGCCCTCGGTGTCGGCGGTGATTTCGTCGCCCGGGTGCCAGGCGAGTGCGATGTCCAGATCGTCGAACAGGCCCGCTCGGATCATGTAGACCTTGCCGCCGATGTCTTCCTCGGCGGGCGTGCCGTAGAAGCGAATCGTGCCCTTCAGTTCTCCCGCGGCGATCAACTCCTTGATCGCGATCGCGGCGGCGAGGCTCGCGGGGCCGAAGAGATTGTGGCCGCAACCGTGCCCTGCTGCGCCTTTTTCGAATGCTTCCTTCGAGGCCTTGGCCTTTTGCGAAATGCCCGGCAGCGCGTCGTATTCGCCCATGATGCCGATGATCGGCCGCCCCTTTCCGTAGCTGGCGACGAATGCGGTCGGCATCTCTGCGACGCCCCGCTCGACCTCGAAGCCCTGGGCCTCGGCGTAGTCGGCGAGAACCGCGGCGGAGCGTGTTTCGCGCAGCGCGATCTCCGCAAAGGCCCAGATCTGATCGGCGAGCCCGTTGATCTCGGCACTCTGGCGATCGATGCTCGCGACGGCTTCACGCTTGGCGGCGCTGGCGGGTTCGGCCTGGGTCGCGCCGGGCGCGAAAAGGAAGCCGAGAATCGAGACAAACGCGAGAGAGCGGTTCATGGGGGGGGAGGTCTCCGATTGGTCTCGTCTGCGGTGGCGTCGATGAGCCACCGCAGACGGTAATTGGAACGATCAGTGGGCCTTGGCGGTCTTCTCTCCCTTGAGGTACCGGCCGAACCAGACCAGATAGCGTTCGTAGAGATCTTTGGCGTGCGACGGCGTGTCGATGCCGTGGAACTCGCCCGGGTAGACGACGAGTTCCGTCGGCACGCCGCGCAGCTTGAGTGCGAAGTACAGCTGTTCGGAATTGATGATCGGGACGTTCCAGTCTTCCTCGCCGCCGAGAATCAGGGTCGGCGTGGTGACGTTCTCGATCCGATTGAACGGGGAAAGTTCGTCGTAGAGCTGGCGATTCTCGGGCTTCCAGGGCAGGCCCAGCTCGTAGCGCCACCAGCGCTGGTACTGGTCGTGGCCAAAATTCACGACGTAGAGCGTCGCGCTCGCGCCCGTTGCCGCGGCCTTGAATCGGTTCGTCTTGGTAATCACCTGGTTGGTCAGCATGCCGCCGTACGACCAGCCGGTGACCGCGAGTTTGTCGGGGTTCGCCCAACCTTTTTCGACGATGTAATCCACGCCGCCCATCACGTCGTCGAAATCGGGCACTCCCCAGGCCTTCCAGATCGCCAGGCAGAAGTCCTGGCCGTAGCCCGTCGAGCCCCGCGGATTCGGCATCACGACCACATAGCCGTTCGAGGCGTAGAGCTGGGCCTCGAAGTGGAAACTGAAGTCGTACTGGGCCTGGGGGCCACCGTGAATTCGCAGGATTCCCGGATAGCGACGGCGAGTCGAAAAGTCGGGTGGCTTGACGACGAAAGCCTCGATCTCCGTACCGTCCTTGCTCGCGTAGCGGACCTCTTCCACCGAGCCGAGCCGAAGCGAAGCCATCACGGTGTCGTTGACGTGGGATCGACGCTCGAGGTTTCCATCCTTGAACAGGAAGACTTCGGCCGGGAAATGGGGTTCCGAAACCAGCACGGCGATCTCGCCCGACGGGCCCTGGTCGAGGGCACTGACGGCGCGCGGGCCGCTGACGAGGCGTTCGACCGCGCCCCCAGACGCGGCGATGCGCGCCAGATTCAGCTCGCCGCTGTCCTCGAGCAGGAAGTAGATCGAATCGTCGCGCTTGGAGAACCGGGGTGAAAAGATCATCCGGTCGAGCTGCTGGGTCAGCAGCTTCGATTCACCGCCCGCCGCCGAGGAAACCGCGAGATGGTTGGTTCCGTAGAGCGCGGCGTCGGTCTCGGTGTTCGAGGTATGGGCGATCAGGCTGCCATCCGGGCTCCAGCTCGGCGTGCCATCGGGCCCGGGGTTGGTGCTGATCTGGAGCGGCTTGGCGCCGAGATCGTCGTTGTCGGCGGCAACCACCCAGATGTCGTCATTGTAGTTGTCGTCCGGATTTTCGGTGCGATTGCTCACGAAGGCGACCCGGGTGCCGTCCGCCGACCACGCGGGCTCTGTGTCGTCGAAGTCTCCAGAGGTGATCTGTTTGATCTCTTTGGAGGCGAGGTCGAAGACGTAGAGATGGGTGCGGCGGTTGTCGAGGTAGCCGACGTAGTCCAGCTTGAACTGCTGCCGCGTCACCACCCAGGGCGGGGGGGTCTTCTGCTCGTACGTCTCGCCTTTTTCCTCGGCCGCCTTGGCTTCGAGTTCCTCGGGCTTGGGATCGCGCATCACCAGCAGCAGCTTCTTGCCGTCGGGCGACCACTCGAAGGCGTTCACGCCCTGCGCGGTGTCCGTGCGCTGAACGGCCTCGCCGCCCTCGCGGAACAGGGTCCAGACCTGGGTCTTTCCCTCGTTTCGCGACGACAGAAATCCCAGCTGTTTCCCGTCCGGGCTCCAACGCGGCGAAGAGGAATCCTCGCCCTCGGCAGACAGGGGAATCGGGTCCCCTCCCACAGCGGGCACCATCCAGATCCGGCTGCTGGATTCGTCCGCCTCGAGATCCTGGGTCGTGACCGTGTAGGCGATCCAGCGGCCATCCGGAGAGATGCGCGGTCCACGGACATCGCCGAGTCGGAAGTAGTCGTCCGGGGTCACGAGTTGAGGTTTGTTCTGCTTGCTTGCCGCCGCAGAATCGGTCGGAGCGAGCACCGACGAGCCGCACAGCAGGGAAAGTAGGGTGATTCCGAAAGCAATCCGATAATCGATGCCCATTGGGGAGCTACTCCTTCTAAGCGGTTTCGATCTTCGAGCCTCTCGAGTTGCCAGCTGCTGCGTACTGTCCGATGAAATCTGCAGCCGGTGCGCATCCCGGCAGGCCGCCATCCATAGCATATTGCCCGAACTGCGGACCCCTCTGGATAGGGTTCTGGGACTGCCACGTGGCGGAATTGGCGGGGTGGTGAACGCTCCTCCGTTCGGCTGTTTTTGTCGCGATCCAGCGGGCGATTGGCCTGGGATCGACTATCCCGGCGGATCAAAGCAGGGTAGACTGGAGGTTCGAGCGGACCTATTGCCGCGCCCCGAGCCGGCAGCATTTCAGAACCGTGGGAGCCCGTATGAGAGACCTTTCCGAAAGCGCAACCGACGGCGGCAGCTCGACTCAAGCCCGCCCCAAACGCGATGTGGGCAAGGCCCAGGCTTCCGAGCAGCCCTTCGAGTATCCGCTGCAGCGCGAGTACGTCGAACCGGATTGGACGCGCCTACCCGGTTACGCCGACGTGTCCCGCGAGCAATGGGAATCCGCCAAATGGCAGCGCTCGAATTCAGTCAAGACGCTCGCCGAGTTCAAGAGGGTTTTCGGAGAGCACCTCGGTAACGAACTGTGCGCGGACCTCGAGCGCGATCAGCGCGAGCGCGCCACGATGTCGATGCTGATCCCGCCGAACATGATCAACACGATGGACGAGCGGAATCTGTACGAAGACCCGGTGCGCCGCTACATGGCGCCCGCGTTCAGCGAGCGGGACTTCGACTGGCCGAGTCATCCGATGGCGAGCCGCGACTCTCTCCACGAGGCAGACATGTGGGCGGTCGAAGGCCTCACCCACCGCTACCCGACCAAGGTGCTTGCCGAGATGATCCCAACCTGTCCGCAATACTGCGGACACTGCACGCGGATGGACCTCGTCGGCACGGACACCAGCCAGATCCTCAAGTACAAGTTCGAGATGAAGCAACAGGATCGCTGGGACGCAATGCTCGACTATCTCGCGCGAACCCCATCCGTGCGCGACGTGGTGGTTTCGGGTGGTGACGTCGCGAACGTGCCCGCCAAGCGCCTGGAGGAGTGGGTGCTCAAGCTGATGGACCTGCCGAACATCAGGGACATTCGACTCGCCACCAAGGCGCTCGTCGCGGTTCCGCAGCACTTCTTGCAGGACGATCTGCTCAAGTCCTATGCGAAGATTGCAAAGCGCGCGAGAGAGCGTGAGATCGACGTCGCGGTGCATACTCACGTGAATTCGGCGCAACAGGTGACGCCCTTGTTCGGCAAGGCGGTGCGGGCACTTCTCGACATGGGATTCCGCGACGTGCGAAACCAGGGCGTGCTGCTTCGCGGCGTCAATACGACGCCCAAGCAGATCCTCGACCTGTGCTTCATGCTCACGGATCACGCGAAGGTGATCCCCTACTACTTCTACATGTGCGACATGATCCCGAACGCCGAGCACTGGCGGCTTTCGGTTGCGGAGACGCAGGATTTGCAGTTGGCGATCATGGGGTACCTGCCGGGCTTTGCGACGCCGAGGTTTCTCTGCGACGTCGCGTTCGTCGGCAAGCGCTGGGTGCACATGCTGAGTTCGTACGATCGCGAAAAGGGGATCTCCTACTGGCGGAAGAACTACCGGACGGGTATCGAATATGACGATCCCGAAGCCCTCACCCGGGAGTACCCCGCCTACGATCCCGTTTCCACGCTTCCCGAGGCGGGCAAGGCGTATTGGCGCAAATTTCTCGCCTCGCAGCAAGGCGAAGCGCGCGGATCAGTCTGAGCGATGCGCCCCACTCTCCAAACGCTCAGTCCGGATCTCGTCGATCAGGTCCTCGATGAATCCAAGAGGATCATGGCCGAGATCGGGATGGAAATCCGCGGGCCCGAATTGCGTCAGCGTCTTCTCGATCATGGACTGAAGACCAATGCGAGCGGCGAGCGCATCTTGTTTCCGGCGGACGAAGTCGACAAGGCGATTGCGAGCTGCCCGAAGTCCATCACGCTCTACAATCGCGATGGTGAGCCGCACGCCGAACTCGGCGGCGACAACGTGCACTTCGTGCCCGCCTCGAGCGGCCTGAAGATCCTCGATCACCGCACGAACAAGATCCGACTCGCGGATTCCAAGGACTTCATCGAGT
>JAHEEJ010000351.1:1608-3870 GCA_024640705.1 Deltaproteobacteria bacterium | reverse complement strand
CAGGGCGCCGTCACCTTCCCCGGCTGGGGATTTCGACTGATGTGCATGATCACGCTCACCACCGGGACGGCTTTCATCATGTGGTTGGGCGAGCAGATCACCGAGCGCGGAATCGGCAATGGGATCTCGCTGATCATCTTCGCGGGCATCATCATCAACATCCCGTCCGGGTTCGGACGCCTCCTGCAGCTGATCGAAACCGATCAATTCAGCATCCTCCAGGCGCTCACCTTCGGCGTCATCGGCACCGGGGTGATCCTGTTCGTGGTCGTGGTAGAGCGCGGGCAGCGGCGGATTCCGATCCAGCACGCCCGTCGGGTCGTCGGGAAGCGGGTCCAGCAGGGGGGGATGAGCTACTTCCCGCTCCGCGTGAACACCGCGGGCGTCATTCCCGCAATCTTCGCGTCCTCTTTGCTGCTCTTCCCGTTCACGATCGGGCAGTTCACGGACTCTCCTGACGTCCAGCGGTTCATCGATACCTACCTGAACCCCGCGAGTCTGGTTTATCAAGCCGTCTACATCAGTCTGATCATCTTCTTCTGTTATTTCTACACCGCGATCATGATCAATCCGGATGACGTCGCGGAGAACATCAAGAAGTCCGGGGCCTACGTGCCGGGGATCCGGCCGGGCAAGAATACGGCGGATTACATCAACCGCGTGCTCACGCGCGTGACGCTCGTCGGTGCGATCTACATGTCCGCGGTCTGCGTTCTACCGACGCTTCTCGCGGTGAAGATGAACATCCCGTTCTATTTCGGCGGAACGGCACTATTGATCTGCGTCGGTGTCGGCCTCGACACCATCGGCCAGATCGAGGCCCACCTGGTATCGCGACAGTACGAAGGGTTCGTCCGCGGAACACGGATTCGCGGGAGGCTCGGGCAATAATGGGCGCACGGCGAATGTTGCTGCTCGGCCCGCCGGGAGCCGGCAAGGGCACGCAGGCCCTGCGTCTGGTCTCGAAGCTCGGGATCCCGCAGATCTCCACCGGCGACATGCTGCGCGGGGCCGTCGCGGCCGGGACGGAGATCGGGCGACAGGCCCAGGCCTACATGGATCGCGGGGAGCTGGTTCCCGATGCGGTCGTGATCGGGGTGGCCAAAGATCGACTCTCGCAGAGCGACGCGGAGTCCGGCTTCGTGCTCGATGGCTTTCCGCGCACCGCCGCTCAGGCCGAGGCCCTGGACGCGCTGTTGGAGCGGATGGGCACGAAACTCGAGCGCTGCGTCGCGCTCGTTGCGGACGAGGACTCACTGGTGACCCGGCTGCTCGGTCGAGCGCAGATCGAGGGGCGCAGCGACGACAGCGAAGACACGATCCGGACCCGAATGAGCGTCTACCACGCGCAGACGGCTCCGCTGGTCGATTATTACCGGGAGCGGGGAATCCTCGCCGAGGTCGACGGGCTTGGGAGCGTCGAGGAAGTCGCCAAGCGGGTCGAAGAGGCGCTGAGCTGATGGCCTTCGGAGAGCAGATCCCGATCAAGACCCGCCGCGAAATCGAGCTGATGCGCGAGGCGGCCCGGAACGTGGCCGAGATCCTGCTCGAACTCCGGGCTCTCGTGGCCGACGGGGTGAGCACGGCAGAACTCGACCGGCACGCGGCCCGGGCGATCGAGGAGCGAGGTGTCGAATCGTCCTTCAAGGGCTACGATCCCGGCGGCCTGCCCAGCTACCCGGCCGTGCTCTGCGTCTCCGTGAACGACGAGATCGTTCACGGAATTCCCGGATCCCGTGTTCTCAAGGAAGGGGACATCGTGGGCCTGGATTTCGGCGTGTCGGTAGAGGGCTATCACGGCGACTCCGCAGTGACGGTGCCGGTCGGCGAGATCCGCCCGGAAGTGCAGAAGCTGCTGGACGTGACCCGGGATTCGCTGGATCGCGGGGTCAGTGCGATACAGGCTGGAAATCGCTTGTCGGATATCGGGCACGCGGTGCAAGAGCGCGTGGAAAAAGAGGAATATTCGGTCGTTCGAACCTTTGCGGGGCACGGGATCGGCAGCAAGTTGCACGAGCCGCCGTGGATTCCGAACTACGGGGCACCCTCGCGGGGGCCTCGGCTGTTGCCCGGGATGGTGTTGGCGATCGAGCCGATGGTGAATGCAGGCGGACCGGGTGTGCGGATGTTGGACGACCAGTGGACGGCCGTGACCGAAGACGGTTCACTCTCCGCCCACTTCGAACACACGGTACTCGTTACGGAAAGTGGTCCGGAGGTCCTGACCAGGATCCCGGGATCGCACTAGGAGCGTGACGCCAG
>JAHEEJ010000351.1:0-1508 GCA_024640705.1 Deltaproteobacteria bacterium | reverse complement strand
GGAGCGTGACGCCAGGTTGGAGTCACGCGACGCCGCAAAGCGAATCCGTAGGATTCGCCGGCTAGGGATCGGAGAGACTAGCGATGAAGGTTCGAGCATCCGTCCGGAAGATGTGTAGTAAGTGCCGGATCATTCGCCGGCGCGGCGTGGTTCGCGTCCTCTGTGACAACCCGAAGCACAAGCAGCGGCAAGGCTAGGAGACAGGGCTATGGCACGAATCGCGGGCGTCGATCTACCGCGCAGCAAGCGGATTGATATTTCGCTGACCTACATCTTTGGCATTGGCCGCACGACAGCGGCTGAGATCTGTGCGAAGGCAGAGATCGAGGGAAGCTCGAAGACGGACGTTCTCTCGGATG
Source organism: Deltaproteobacteria bacterium (assembly GCA_024640705.1). Taxonomy (GTDB): domain Bacteria; phylum Myxococcota_A; class UBA9160; order UBA9160; family SMWR01; genus JACZVU01. The sequence goes on along the minus strand of JAHEEJ010000351.1, from coordinate 1,149 downwards.
GCGAAGTGGTGCGACTGCGCGAGATCATCGAACGAGACTACAAGGTCGAGGGTGACCTTCGGCGGGAAATCTCGCAGAACATCAAGATGTTGATGGATATCGGCTGTTACCGCGGCCTGCGTCACCGTCGAGGATTGCCGGTGAGAGGGCAGCGCACACACACGAATGCACGGACCCGAAAGGGTCCGAAGAAGACGGTCGCCGGCAAGAAGAAGACGCTGGCGAAGAAGTAAACCCTTTGAAGAAGGCGGCATGAGTTGAAGAAAGGTGTCCGGAAAAAGGTAAAGAAGAACATTCAGACTGGAGTTGCGCATATCCAGTCGACGTTCAACAACACCATGATCACGATCACGGACGTGGCCGGGAACGCAGTGTGCTGGTCGACGGCGGGTGGCCAGGGATTCAAGGGCTCGCGCAAGTCGACGCCCTTCGCGGCCCAGGTGGCCGCCGAAGAGTGCTCGAAGAAGGCGATGGAGCACGGGATCCGCCAGCTGTCGATCTACGTGAAGGGGCCGGGTTCGGGTCGCGAATCAGCGGTGCGGGCGCTACAGGCCGCGGGAATCAAGATCACCTTGATTCGGGATGTCACGCCGGTTCCGCACAACGGTTGTCGCCCCCCGAAGCGGCGAAGGGTCTAGGAGGAGCAGATGGCTCGATACAAGGACGCGGTCTGTCGCCTCTGCCGGCGGGAGGGAACCAAGCTCTTCCTGAAGGGAGATCGCTGTTTCAGCGCGAAGTGCGGCATCGAACGCCGGGCGTATCCGCCGGGCCAGCACGGCCAGGGCAGGGCGCGGTTTTCCGACTACGGCGTGCAGCTGCGCGAGCAGCAGAAGGTCAAGCGGATGTACGGCCTGCTCGAGAAGCAATTCGCCGACACGATGACCCGGGCCTCGCGCATGAAGGGGCGAGCGGGCGGGAATCTGCTGGTTCTCCTCGAGCGACGCCTCGACAACGTGATCTTCAGGATGGGCTTTTCGACGTCTCGCGCCGAGGCGCGTCAACTCGTGCGGCACGGCCACTTCCTCATCGATGGTCGTCGCGCGAGCATCCCGTCGATGCTCGTCAAGGCCGGATCCGTGATTTCGGTCGCCGAGAAGTCGCGCAAGATTGCCCGGATCTCGGGAGCACTCGAAACGCTCGAGAGCCGGA
>JAHEEJ010000350.1 GCA_024640705.1 Deltaproteobacteria bacterium | reverse complement strand
CGGCGCTACTGGTTGGCTGTTGTATCGCGCTCAACATCCCAAACAAGACCAGTCCCACGATGAACACGGCTCCGATTCCGCCATGGCGCAGTCGAGCGCGAGGCGTGGCCAGCGGCCGCGGCCAGCGATCGGGCCCGTTGGCGTTTCGTACCCGCTGGACGACTCGGGGTTCCGTCGGAAGCCTGCGGGCTTGCGCGGCTCGCGCTTCGCGGATCAGCGAGTCGCTCCCGCAATGCGCGCACACCTTGAGGCGGGCGCTATGGCGCCACCAACAGTAGAGCCAGCCCGGAATGGCGAGGCAGAGCCAGCTCAGCATCTCGACGAGGTCCGAACCTGCGATGACGGTATCGGGCTCGCCGGTTTCGTTGCACGCTGTGCAGAGCATCCTGGTCATTGCGGGCCGTCGAGTGGTTTAGCCCTTGGCCGCTTTGGCGGCCTTCTTGCGTGCGATGGCGCGATTGCGCCGAAGTTTGTGCCTGTGCCGTTTGATCTTCTGCTTGCTCTTGCTTCGCGCCATCGAGTTCCTCCGGATCGAGTGATCGGAGAGATTAGTGGAAAGCAGAGCGGCGCGCCGCCGCACGCCTCCGAAGGCGTTCAGTCAGCTCGGACGGGGCCGCGCACTGGATCGCAGCGGTCGCCGCAAAGCGAATTCGAAGAATTCGCCGGCCAGGTGGGACCGTCAGGTCCCACCGCCGCAAAGCGAATTCGAAGAATTCGCCGGCCAGGTGGGACCGTGAGGTCCCACCGCCGCAAAGCGAATTCGAAGAATTCGCCGGTTACTCGTTGATGATTTCGGTGAGGACGGTTCCCATCGCCTTGGCTTCGGTGTCATGCAGCGACTCGACCGCGGGAAGGCTCGCCACCAGGGCTTCCAGTTGCTTCGCGATGGTCGGGTGAACCGGGTCGAAGGCCACGGCCGTTCCGCCCCTTCCATCGCTGCGCAAAATCGTGCCCCAGACCAGGAAGGGTTCTTCGCTCGCGTCACCGTAGATCGCGAGGTGCAGGCGGTCTCCGATTTCGAGGTCCGGATTCGACTCGATCCGCATGCCACCCACGCTGAGGTCTCGTCCGACGAGCACCCGCAACGCGCGGGTTCCAAACGCCGGCACCTTGGCCGCATAGGGGTGTCGCGGCGTCGCGCGCCGATCGTCGGTCGAAGTCGATGTCGCCTGCTCGGCGAGCTCGACAGGCTGCGCGGTTGCTTGGACGGGCGGCGGCGCGGCAATTTCTTTGGCGGGCTCGTGCGCGATTTCTGCGACGGGTTTCTGCGCGGGACTTTCCGTACGTGCCATCTTTACGTCGACGGGAACGGAGAGCGTGTGGTGTTCCTGCTCGCCCGCTGCAGCGGAAGCCGCTCTGCTGGTCGCTGCGGATGTCGCACCTTCTGAGCGAGGGTCCGATTTCAGCACGGGAGATTCTTTTTCGAGGAGTGTTCGCCGCAGCGGACGCCGCGGTTCTCCGCTGCGCTTGAGGGTGTAGGTCGGCTTTGCAGCCGCTTGGCCCTGAGCGGGCTGGGGCGTCGTATTCAGCACCGGCGGTCCGCCCACCTTGTCCTCGATGATCCACTCGAGTTCGTTCCGGAGGTCGCTCGACAGGTTTTCGAACTGCACCGCCGCGCTGTACATCCCTTCTTCGCCAATGCGTTTGTCGTAGCTGCTGCGCAGGATCCGGCCCTCTAGCGTGATCGCTTCCGCGGCACCGAGAGACTCCGGCAGCGTGACGAGAATCAGCTTGCCGGCTTCGATTTCGAAGGGGGAGATCAATCGGCAGCCGCCCGTGGAGAGGTCGACCAGCGTGGCGCGTCGCGGAATCTCTCCGGTCTGAAAGGAAATTTCGAGTCCGACCGCAACGCGCGGCTCACGCCGCTTCTCGTCTCCGCGGTAGAGGCTGTGCATGACCAGCAGCCGCAGTGCTTCGGGGTGCACGGGTCGCCGCACCAGAAAGTCGAACCCGACCTGGCGCAGCTGATCGCGCAGTGTCTTCGAGTCCTGATCGACGACCACGACGCGAACGGGCGGATCTTCGCCAGCCGAGGCCTCATCGATTGCGGCGACGGCCGATATCCGTCGGGGAGTCGCCATCAGCAGCGATTTGGGATGCGGTGTGTTGGGTGCAATGGCGCCACCCTGCACGCGACCAAAATCGACCTGGAGTTCTTCGAGAATCCTCTGGACGTCGTCCAGCTCACCGTCATCCAGGATGAGAACCGAGGGAATGTTTGCCAAGCGATATACCTCGACGCCGAATTCAAGTCAGCACTCTACGAGTCGTCCGATCCGCACCTCTTCTGTAGCCCCTGCGGGCCATCTTTTCGGGGGTCGTGAAGAGAGGCGGCGGGTCCGCGGTGGCGCCAGATCCACCCGAGTACCCCCAGGGAAAAGGCCCCGGCGATGACCAGCGAAGCCGCCGGCATCGGCCCGGCTCCCGGGGCGACTGCCGCGCCGAGGACGGCCGCGGCGTTGTTCGCGATATGGCAACCCATCGAGGCCCGCACGCTTCCCGCCAGGTAGGCGGTGGCGCCCAGATAGAGGCCGAGAATCGCCGCGAAGAGCGAGTGGATCGGGTCCATGTGGAGCGCGCCGAAGAAGACCGAGGCGAGCAAGATCGCCGAGATCGGCCCATAGCGGGTTTGGAGGCCGCGCTGCACCAGACCGCGGCAGAGGAGTTCCTCGGCGATGCCCGGTACCAGCGCGAAGTTCAGCAGCGCGAAGACGAGTGTTCCGCCGCGGGCTCCGGCGAGTTCGGACTCGAATTGAAACAGCACGCCACTGTCCGGCGGTTCGATCAGTCGGTAGACGCCATCGAGCGAGTAACTCAGGGCGAGGGTTCCGAGCGCGAGCAGCGCCAGTGCGCCCCGCGAAAGCCCGCTCGCGCCAAGCCCCAGCCTCGCTGTGATCCCGAGCGGTGAACGCACTGCGAACGCGAGCGCGAGCATCGCGAGAAAGATCTCGAATCCGAGCGTGTCGCCGAATCGACCGCTGCTGCTCGCCAGGGGTTGAACCGCCACCAGCGCTCCGACGGCCAACGAGGCGAACGCGAGGGCGAGCGCGTTGCGTCGAGGACTACTCACGCGGGCAACGTACAGCGTCCGCGGGCTGGTTGGGAGCGCGGCGGGTGAATCCTTCGGATTCACCTTGCGGTGATGAGATCTGTCGATCTCATCTGGCGGCAGTTTGCCGACTGCTATTCTTTCGCTCGTGTCGGAATCTGCTCTCGCTCCCGGTTTTCTGGTGGCGATGCCCCAGTTGATGGACCCGAATTTCCAACGGGCGGTCATCCTGGTGATCCACCACGATGAAACCGGCAGCTTCGGGGTCGTACTGAATCGCTCCACCGACATCACGGCTCCCATGCTGTGTTCGACCCTCGAAATCGAATGGCGGGGCGACCCGGGTTGGGAGATCAACTGGGGTGGTCCCGTCCAGCCTCAGACGGGATGGGTGCTGTTCGGTTCGGACGAGCATCGCGAGCGAGCCGACGAGGCCACCCAGATCCAACCGGGCCTGTGGTTTGCGGGTTCACTCGACGTGCTCCGAGGCATTGCGAGCGATCCGCCCGGCCGGATTCGCGTGTTGCTCGGTTACGCGGGCTGGGGGCCGGGGCAACTCGAGAGTGAACTCACGCAGGGCGCCTGGATCACAGCCCCCATCTGCGAAGAAACCGTTTTCGAGGTCGCGTCATCCGAGATGTGGGAACACGTCGTCCGCAGCCTCGGGATCGAGCCTTCGAGCCTCGTCGCGACTCGGGGAGTCCACTAGGGCTGTCCGCGGCACTCTGTCGGAGCGCGGAAGATCCGGATTTCTCTATCGATTCCATTGGCCCTCTGAAAGCGAAAGCTTCCGGCGAAGGTCGGGTCGAGCGCGGCTGTGACCGCGCGCACTCAACGAGCTG
>JAHEEJ010000349.1 GCA_024640705.1 Deltaproteobacteria bacterium | reverse complement strand
TGGGGGCTGTTCTCGTACGACTACGTTTCGAGCGCCTCGATCGAACGGCTGGACAAATTCCGCTATCAGGGGGGAGCGAGCGGTGACATGAACTACCGCGGCGACCTCGGGCTCCGCTACGAGGTCGACCAGGACCTTCGGATCGGAGGTTACGTCAACGGTAGCACCGACTACGACTACAACTCCATCGGGTTCGGCGGCGACGTGGCGAAGGACCTCGCGAACAAGAACGCCACGGTGAAGCTGGCCGCAAACTTTTATTACGACTGGCTCAAACCGATCCGCTTCGATGGCGAAATCGATTGGGATAACGACGGCAAAGTAGATTCTTCGGAAGACCGGATCTCGGCGTCGACGACCCTCTCCTGGTATCAGGTGATCGACCAGAAGACCCACGGCGAGCTCGGCTTTACGCTGGCGTACCAGGACGGGTTCCTCGAAACGCCCTACAACGCCGTCGTGGTCCAGGATCCCGCGCTTCCGAAGAATCCAAACCTCGCGAACCTGGCACGGGGTCTCGAATACACCGAGGAGCTTTCATCGACCAGGGTGCGCGGAGCCCTGTTCGGAAAGCTCCGCCGCTCGCTGCGGCCCGGCACTTCGATTCAGCTGGCAAGTCGCCTCTACCTCGACAGCTGGGGCATCTTCAGTGGGTCCGCGGAGCCGACGGTCTTCCAGGAAATCGTGCCGGAGCGGCTCACCTTGCGACTGGGCTACCGGTTCTACTCGCAAACCGCGGCCGACGACTACGGGAGGGTCTTCCGGGCGCCGAAGAATCGCCGAACCCAGGATTCGCAGCTCTCGAACTTCGCCTCCCACGGCATCAACGCGAAGTTCACGTGGCAGGTCTGCGATCAGCTCGCGATGGATGTGGGCGGTGCGTATACGTTCCAAGACGATGGACTCGACTACGTCATGGGCAGTTTCGGATTCACCTGGGACTTCGGCGTCCGAGGCGTCGGCCGGTGACGCATCGGTCCCGGCGCGACCGGGTTCGGCCCGCCATGAGTTCGGCTCGAACCGCGCGGAGAGCCGCGCTGGCGGTTCTCCTCCTCGCCGCGTGGGCCCCATGCGTCGCGGCCGAGCCGCTCGAGCTGGTGGACATGAATGGTGGGCACCACGACGCCGAGGCGCTGATCGCTGCGGGACACCCCGTCGTGTTGATCTTTTGGAACACCTGGTGCAGGTCTTGCAAGGGCGAGGCGCCGGAACTCGTCCGAGCGGCGGACGAATATGGCGAGACGCTGCAGTTCTTCGGCGTCATCTCGGGGCCAGACCATGTCATCGACGACGAGAAGGTGCAGCGCGTCGCGCGCGAGTGGGGATACAGCCATCCCCAGATCCGCGACCGCGACCTGGCCCTGGCGAAGCGGTTTCGCATCTTCGGCACGCCGGTGGTGATCGTGTTAGGCGACGGCGGCCGCGAGCTCTACCGCGGCTTCCGGTTGCCGGACGACTGGGACCCCTTCGTACCGACGCCGGCCGCGGAACCCGACCGCGAGGCGTCTTGAGCCCGCGGACTCCCGGGAGTTCACCACCATGGGCGGTACGCGGATTCTAACGGTTGCAATCCTGGCGGGGTTGGCAGCTGCGGCCACCGCACAGCCGAGCGCGCCAGAGACGGCGGTTCCGCACGCGAGCACGGCACTTGAAAGTCGGCTCGGCGTCATGGGCACGGATCTCCAGATCAATGTCCACGGAAGCGATAGAGCGGCCCTCAACGCCGCCTTGGACGCAGCCGAGGCCGAGATTCGCCGAATCGAAGACCTGATGACCGACTGGCGGCCGTCGCCGCTCGAGACACTGAACGCGGCAGCGGGGTCGGGGCCCCAGGTCGTCGACCGCGAGCTCGCGGCGATCGTGTCCCGGGCGCTCGAGATGGGTCGGCTGACGGGCGGCGCCTTCGATCCCACTTACGCCGGCGTGGGAAGGTTGTGGGACTTCAAGCAGAAGCCGCCTCGCGTACCATCTGCCGAAGAGGTTGCGCGAGGTCTCGAGAGTGTCGGCTACCAGCGCGTTCGGATCGATCCCGTCGCCAGTACCGTCGATCTCCCCAAGGGCATGCGCATCGGTCTCGGTGGCATCGCCAAGGGGTACGCCGTGGACCGGGCGATGGAAACGCTCCGCGAACGCGGTATCGAACATGCCCTCGTGAACGCCGGCGGCGACCTCAAAGCACTCGGCCTCGACGGGGCCGCTCCGTGGGAGGTCGCGATCAAGCACCCGCGCGACCGCGAGCGCGTGATCGCCGTGTTGCGGGTCTCGAACACGGCACTCGTGACCTCCGGCGACTACGAGCGCTTCTTCGAGTACGAGGGCCAGCGCTACCACCACATTCTAGATCCGCGCACCGGGTACCCGAGCACTGGAGCGATGAGTGCCACGGTGGTTGCACCGAGCGCCGAGTTCGCCGACGCATTGGCCACCGCAATGTGCGTGATGGGCCCGGATTCGGGTCTCGCACTGATCGAGTCGCTCGCGAGGGTCGAGGCAATCCTCGTCGGAATGGACGGCCGCGTGCACGCGAGCACCGGCCTGCGAACCTCGCTGAAATGAACCGAAACGAGCTGCCGCGTGGTTGACGCAACGACCCTCTCCTGGGCGGTCGCGATGTTGGCAGGCTTGCTCTCGTTCCTGTCTCCCTGCGTGCTGCCGCTCATACCCGCCTACCTTACGTTGATCTCGGGTGCGTCGGTCAAAGAGCTCCAAGCGGGTCCCAGTGCGAGCGTTCGACGCCGCGTGCTGCTAAACGCCGTCGCCTTCGTGTTCGGTTTCTCGTGCGTGTTCATCGTGTTAGGCGCGACCGCCACGTTCGCGGGGCAGCTGCTCGGGGATCTCCGCTTCGAAGTCTTCGGACTGCCGATTGGCCTCGCCCAGATCGGCGGGGTGGTCATCGTGATCATGGGACTCCACGTGGCCGGCTGGCTGCCAATCCGCGCGCTGTATCGCGTCTGGAACCTCGATGTGCCGACCCGGGACGTGACCTTCCTGGGGTCGTTCGTGGTCGGCGCGGGCTTCGCGTTCGGCTGGTCGCCTTGCATCGGGCCGATTCTGGGCTCGATCCTCACACTGGCGGCCTCGAGCGAAACGATCAGCTCTGGGATCACGCTGCTGGTCGCCTACTCCGCGGGGCTTGCGATTCCGTTCCTGGTGAGTGGCTGGAGCGTCGAGCTGCTCCTGCGGCTAGCGGCGCGGGTGAAGGTGCACTTCCGCGCGCTCGAAGTCACGTCGGGAATCGTGCTCGTCGCGGTGGGGCTGCTGGTCACGACCGGCTACTGGGCGGTGCTCAACGAAGCCGCACTGGAGACATTCACGGGCCTAACGGACCGGGTGCTGGAGTTCGAGGAGGCGCTGACCCGTTAGGCCGAGCGGCGGCTTCGCTTCGATCCGCAGGGTACGGTCCCCCCTCATCACGGTCGGCAGGCTTCGGGCTGTAGACTTGCAAATGACCGCCATGGAATTCACCTCCAGACGCTGACGTCGCTGGACCTGTTGGTCGTACACACGCTCATCGGACATCGCTGAAACCGCAGTTTCTTTTGCCTTTCCATCGGGTCGCAGCGCAAGACGCACTTCCCCCATCGCCGCAGATTCTTCGATCCGGGCGTCTGCTCCCGTTCTGGCTGGGCGGTCTCGAGTGGAGACTTGCGGATAGGTGCCGGGTTTTCGGCGAACACCGATAACCTTTGATCGTGTCAAGCCGCAAGTCGGGTGCGAATCAGACCCCATGGGGGGCAGTCAGTCCCGCGATCACCCACTTGTGCGTCCCCGTGAATCGATCTTCGACATGCGCACTCGCCTCCATCCGGCCGGGGCAAGTCGATCCACTCAACTCGATGTCGCGTTGCGAGGGCACGCTTACGGTGCGCTACGGGTCGAACGCCGGTCGTACC
>JAHEEJ010000348.1 GCA_024640705.1 Deltaproteobacteria bacterium | reverse complement strand
GGTGTGTTGGTGGTCGCGCAGGACGACGGCCACGTGCTCTACGAGCGCCGGGCCAACCGGGCGCTGACGCCCGCCTCGAATCAGAAGATCCTGACCGCGATCGCGGCGCTGTCGGCCTTCGGCCCCACACATCGATTCGTCACGCAGATCTACGCGGACGCGCCCCCGGACGCAGACGGGGCTGTCGATGTGCTCGCCATCCGCGGAGGGGGCGACCCGTCGCTGACCTCCGAGGAGTACTGGCGGCTCGCCGCCAACCTGCGCTTGCTCGGCATCCGCAAGGTTCGAGGCGGACTGCTGCTCGACGCGAGCGCGTTCGACGGCGAGCGCTGGCATCCGAGCTGGGGACAGACTTCCGCGCGCGCCTACCACGCACCCGTCGCGGCGCTGTCGGCCAACTACAGCGCGTTCTCCGCCACCGTGGAAGCGGGCGCGAAGCCGGGCGATCCCGTGCGGGTCCTGATCGACCCTCCGGTTCCGCACCTTCGACTCGACAACCGGGCCAAGACCGGCAATTCGAAAGCGGCGACGAGTCTCGTGGTCGATCGGATTCGCTCGGGCGGAAGCGAAGACGTGGTCGTTTCGGGAATCGTGCGCGCAGCGAGCAAGGCCAAGGCCTACCACCGAAGCGTGTTGGATCCGGTTCGCTACGCGGGCTCGGTCTTGCGCGCGCAGCTCGAGGCGAATGGAATCGCAGTCGAGGGCGAAAATCGCCTCGGGGCCGTCCCTGAATCGATGGTTCTGCTGGATGAATTCGAAGGCAAGAGCCTGGCGGATGCCGTGCAGTTGTTTCTCAAGTACAGCAACAACACGATGGCAGAGATGCTCGTCAAGGATCTGGGTGTTCGCAGTGCGGGCGTCGGGAGCTGGTCGACCGGGGTCGCGGCCGTGCATGCGGAACTCGAGCGGCTCGGCATCGATGTCGCGGGACTCTCGATCGTGGACGGCTCGGGGCTCTCGTATCAAAATCGGGTGACGCCGCGCGCGCTGGTAGCCGCGCTTCGCGTTGCCCAGGCATCGTTTGATTTCGGTCCGGAATTCGTCGCCGCGCTGCCGATCGCCGCCGCGGACGGGACTTTGGAAAAACGAACGGAGGGCGCTGCGGATCGGGTGCGGGCGAAGACGGGCCTGCTCACGCGGGTCACCGCGCTTTCGGGTTACGCGATGTCAGCCGATGATCAGCCGCTCGTCTTCTCGATTCTCGTCAATGGGTTCAGCGGCAGCGACGAAGCGGCGATGGCGGCGGTGGATCAATTTGCATCGGCATTGACGCAGAGTCGGATCGCGCTGGCTCCAGCTGGCGATCAGGGTGCCCGGTAGGTGGCGAGCACGGAGCCGGAGTAGCTGACGGGCAGCGCGGCGCCGCGCCGGATCTTCGAATCGATCCGTCCCGGTCCCCAGTTGTAGGCCGCGAGCGCGGTCGCCATGTTCCCGTAGCGACTCTCGAGCTGCTTGAGATAGGCGACGCCCATCCGAATGTTTGCCAGCGGATCGAAGAGCGTCTGGGCCCCGCGCCAGGGAATATCGAGCTGCGCGGCGAGTTCTTCACCGGTCGGGGGCATGATCTGCATCATCCCCATGGCGCCGACCGGTGAGAGCGCGAAGCTGTTGCCGCGGCTTTCGATGTGGATCACCGCCAAGACCAGGTTCGGATCGATTCCGTGAGCCTCGGCCTCGCGCACGATCGCAGTGGCGACCTCGGCGATTTCCGTTTCGCTGAGCCCCGAGCGTCGCTCTTCCAGATAGCGGATCGCGCGATCGACCATCGGATTGGCCTCGTCCTCTGCGACGTCGGGTGCGGGCGACGCAAGGGACACCGTGGGCAACTCGTTCGAGAGCGGCAGCGAGAAGTGGCCGCAGGAGAGCGCTCCGATGGCGATGCAGGATAGCGATGCGAAAAATTGGCGGGTCATGGGGTTATCCGAGCCCCAGCGGCGAGATGCCGAGCGCTTCGATCGCCCTGTAGTTGTTGATGACCGCGTAACCCGTGGCGACGACCACGAGAGCGAGGAATCCCTTTTTGACGAACTTGGGCACGCGGCGCGTCGTCAGCAGGAAGGCCACTGCGGCGACCGTCACGGCGCTGTCGACGAGCAGCCCCGGGATGAGCCCAACCGTTTGGAAGAGCCACTGCGAGATCGGGTTGGCCTCCGTGACGAGCCACCCCGAAACGGGGTTGCGTAGACACACGTAGGTGGTCCAGTGATCTGCCGCCGAAAGGGCCAAGGTGGCGATTGCGAGTAGGTACACCTGAACTCTCCACGTGGATTCGCTCCATTGCGAATCGAACCTCAATTGAGCAAGAAGCGTGCCTCGCACGGGATTGGATCCGCAGACGCTTTGGAAACCGGGCGATTGCGCTGCCGGTTGCGTATGGGATTCGAGCGCAGGAAGCCCCCGGGCAGAGCCGGGTGTGGGTACTTATTTTCCCATTTAGCAACGGGAAAGGCCGCGATCGGGGGCCAGGATCGGCGATGCGCAAGAGGCGTCGCGGCGTGGGGTGACGTGAAAAAAAGGCCCGGCCGCTTTGGCCGGGCCCTCTTTTCGAAGCGGTGTCGGGCTGACTAGCGGCCCTTGCGCATCTTGCCCTTGCCCAAGAGGAGCCAGTCGATCGAAATGTTCTCCTTGAGCGCCAGCGTGATCAGGAAATCGGTGTGGGGAGTTGTCCCACTCTCGTACCGGTTGACGTTTTGCTGGAATACGCCGAGATCACGCGCGAACTGTCGCTGCGAACGATCTCCTCGAACGGTTGCGAGGCGATCGGGAAGCTTCCGCTTGAGCCGTCCAACTGCAGCTGTTGCCATGTTCTTGATTCTCCTGATTGGCGCCTTGTACAGCCGCGACCGTGCTTGGTCAGGTAACAGCCGTAACTCTCATTGTATGGTCCCGGTCGTCATTTTTGTTGCGTGTTGTCTTTTTTGTACCCTGTCGCCGACTGAGACCGAGAGCAGCGCATTGGTTTTGAGTCTCCGCAGGTTGAGATCACAAAATCGCGTCACCTGCGAGACGGAGCAGTGTAGGCACGGAAAAGAGCGTTAGCAAGAGGGCACTACCGTGAAATCGACTGCAAAATGTACAACGCGGCGAATTGTCACAGCAGTGGAATTGAACGGCCGGTCAATCCTACCGACGGGTGATTGGAACTTCGTAGAAATGGATACCGAAACTAGTGTTTTTACCTAAGTTGCGCCCAGGATGCGGAGTGGCTCTCGGTATTTCCCCTGATTTCGAGTCAATTAAATGTGTTGGACGACTTGTTTGCTCATCGAGACGTTGACGTGCGTGGCGCGGACCATCGCCTTCGGGTGATCGGCGGGTACCTGTCCGGTCGTCGCTTTCGGGTTCCCCCTGGCGAGGTTCGGCCGACATCCGACCGGGTTCGCGAGTCTCTCTTCGGCCGCCTCGGAGATCTGGATGGTGTGCGCGTGCTCGATCTCTATGCGGGCAGTGGTGCGCTCGGAATCGAGGCGATCTCTCGCGGTGCGGTGGAAGCGACCTTCGTGGAGCAGGATGCTCGGACCCTGAAGGTGTTGCGGGCGAACCTGGCGGAACTCGGAATCGATTCGATCGCTTCGGTCGTTGCCGGGGATGTGTCGGCCGCGGTTCATCGCCTTGGGCGTGCGCAGGAGCGCTTCGATCTGGTGCTGATCGACCCGCCGTACGCATCCGAAGAGCCGGCGCGGGCCTTCGAGGCCCTGATCGGCTCCGCGATCCTGGCTCCGGGCGCTATGGTGGTGCTCGAGCGCGACCGGCGTCATGCTTCGCCCCACGCGGAGGGGCTGTCCGCGCTCGATGAGCGCCGCTATGGCGACACGGTCGTGGCTCGGTTCATCGCCGGGCAGGCCCAATAGGATAGGAAGGTCGAATGGCGAACCGGGAGATCCAGGAAAAAGTGGC
>JAHEEJ010000064.1 GCA_024640705.1 Deltaproteobacteria bacterium | reverse complement strand
GCGGTGTGCGCGGTCCGCGGCCTGGTCTTCGGCGGCGGGATTCCACCAGGGGTCGAGGATGAATACGTGGTCCGCGGCGGTCAAATTGAGCCCGAGGCCGCCCGCCTTGAGGGAGGCCAGCAAAACGGGCGGTCCCTCCGGATTCTGAAACTCTTCGACTACGCCCGCGCGGTCTCGCGTCGTGCCATCGAGTCGGGTGTAGGAGATCTCGACGCGGTCGAGGTGCGGCTCCACGAGGTCGAGTAGCGAAGTCCACTGGGAAAAGACCAGCGCCTTGTGTCCTTCCGCGAGCACCTCGTCGAGAAACTCCAGCAACAACTCGATCTTGGAGGACGTCTTTGCGGTCTGGCCCGGTACGAGCGCCGTATGGCAAGCCGCCTGCCGAAGGCGCAGCAGGACTTCGAGTGCCTGCATGACGTTCGCACCCGACGAGAGTTGGGCGACCACGTTTTCGAGCGCAGCAGCGCGGATGGCATCGTAGGTATTGCGTTCGCTCTCGGTCAGGGTCGTGTGGAGCACGATATCCGTTCGCGGCGGCAGTTCGGGGGCGACCTCGCGCTTGAGCCGGCGCAGTACGAAGGGGCGGATCCTTTCGCGCAGGCGCAACGCGACGTGAGGATCACCTGCACCGATGGGTTTTGCGTAGCGCTCCTCGAAGTCGCGCCGCGCTCCCAGCAGGCCGCGGTTGATGAAGTGGAACTGGCTCCAGAGTTCGTCCAGGCGATTTTCGACGGGCGTACCGCTCAGCGTCATCCGGAAATCGCCCCGCAATCGATAGGCGGCCCGCGTAACCTTGCTATCGGGATTCTTGATGGCCTGGGCCTCGTCGAGGATCAGGGTGTCCCAGTATTCACCGGCCAGCTTGTCGGCATCAATACGCAATATCGCGTATGTGGTCAGCGTGACGTCTCGCTTCTCATCCAGCAAGCGGCCCGGGCCGTGGTAGACGTTGTAGCTGAGACCCGGCCGGAAGCGCTGGATCTCTTCGGCCCAATTGTGAAGCACACTGGTCGGTGCGACCACGAGTGTCCGCCCGCGCAGTCCGCACAAGGCCTGTACGGTCTTTCCCAACCCCATGTCGTCGGCGAGCAGCGCGCCGAGGTTTGCGTCGCGCAGCGCGCAGAGCCAATCGATCCCCGTGACCTGATAGCTTCGCAGCGTCGCGGTCAGATCCACTGGCAGCTCGGCGGAGGGGATTCCGTCGGCGCTGCTGATGAGTTCTCGCAGGGCGTCGAAGGCCGGCGGCGGTGGAACGTCCATCTCTTCGCAGAGTCTCGCGAGATCCGGCAACGCGCAGCTCGGCAGATCACCCGCAGCGTCGCGGGCAGCGAGCAGATCTGCGATCCGATCCCCGAAGCGGGTCAGCCAATCTTCGGGAAGCGGCGCCATCCCCCCGCCCGTGAGTGGCACCAGCGAAATTCCCTGCTGCCAGGCGGCGAGTACCTGCGATGGGTCGGCGTTTCGAGTCTGGGCCGAACCGCGAACAGTCTCTCCGGTGGATTCGAAATAGACGTCGAGGCCGGCTTCGCCAATTTCGATGCGCGGCTCGACGGCGGGTGCGAGATAGAAATCCTCGTGTCCCGCCCCGCAGATCTCTCCATTCCAGCTGTCGAGTCGGATGGAGAAGTCGACCGCCTCCTGTCCCTTGAGGCGCAGTTTTTTGCCGGGGGCCAACTCGAGTTCATTCTGGAGTCGGCGAATCAGGTGTCGCTCTGCGGCTTCATCACGCATCGGCACCTTGCCGCCCATGATCTTCAGGCGCCCGCTGTCTACTCGGGCGATGACTGGATCGCCGTACACCAATATAGGTAATACAGTGAGCGCGTCGTTTTCCTTCTGTACGTTGAGAACCAGGCGCGGGGCTTCCTGGACGGTCCGAGGCAGGCGTTTGGTGTCGATCATCACCGGGATTCGTTCCTGCAGTGAAGGCAGGATTTCCGTCACCAACTCGGAAACGGCGTCGGGGGTGAAGATGCGCCCACGCGTCAGCTGCTCGATCTCGCGTCCGGTGAGATTCGTCTCGCCGACGGGTCGGAGGACATCGCCACAGAGCACCACACCGTTGTGGAAGACCTCGGTGATCGTCGGATCGCGTTCGACGAAGAGCCGGAAGGAATCGCCGTCGTCGACCACCCTTCCGTGAGGGACGACGCGCTCCGAGGAGGTTCGAACCGGGCGGTTTTCGAGCAGGATGTCGCTCGCCCCCTCGAGGGCCTTCAAGAGGCTCTCCGTGAATCCCCGCGGTACCAGACCGTGTGCCCGCGCGCCGAGCAGTTGCTCGACGGCGAGATCCGCTTCGGTGGCGAGAAAATCGGGGCCGTCAACCTGCCCGGATGCGACCGAAGCGAGCGCGACGCGAAGTGGTGGAGAGTCCTTGCCGGCGACGACCACCCGCTCCATCGCGAGGCCGGCGTTCTTTCGGCTGAAGCGATAGCCGATTCGCCCGCGACTCTCGTTGTTGGCGGGCAGCTCGAGGCCCTCCTTTCTCGCTTTGCGAAGCGCGATCACCGCAGCAGCCACGTGCTCACAGGGATTTTCACGGTCGCCGCATTCGCAATCCCAATCGTCCTCAGTCGGGTAGAGGGTGACCAGTGGGCAGACGAGACCGCCGCGCGTCGAGACGCGGATGGTGACCTCCTTGGTGTCGGCGCGTTCACCGGTCACGCTGTCGGAGCGCGAGAGTTCCACGCCTCGCGACCACGCACCCGCTGAGCACGCCTCGCGAATGGCTTCGAACAGCGATTGGACGGATTGTGTCATCGGCATCAGTGGCTCTTCCGCACGGCTTCTTCGATTTCGAGACCGAGTCGCGCCAGCAATGCGAATGCGGAGATCGAATCGTCGTCGCGCACGCGTTCTCGAAGGGCTCGCCGGCCGCCGAGCTGCTCGATGCCAAACGCACCGTAGCGTCGTTCGAGTGCACCGAGCAGCTGGATTTCGCGTCCGCGCAGCCGTCTCTCTCGGAGTGCGCCGTCGTCGATCAGCCGCTGACGGTGTGCGTCGATCGCAGAGACCAGTTCGTCGATTCCTTCGCCCTTGCTTGCAGACGTTAGGATCACCGCCGCCTCGGCGTCCGAAGCTCCGCGGTCGCTCAGACTGATGCTGCCCCTGAGTTCGCTCGCGGTGCGTGTCGCCGCCGCGCCGAGATCGGCTTTGTTGACGACAAAGACATCCGGGTATTCGAGAATGCCGGCCTTCATGAATTGCAATGTGTCTCCAGTTCCAGGTGTTGCAACATAAACCAGGGTATCTACGAGTCCTGCTACGTCGCTCTCGCTTTGACCTACACCGACGGTCTCGACGAAGACCCGATCGAAAGCCGCGGCCAGGATGATGACCGCCGACCACGCGCTCTCGGCCAGACCGCCGAGTTGATCGCGCGCGGCCATCGAGCGAATGAAGACCCCGGGATCCGAGGCGCCAGACCGGACGCGGACGCGATCGCCGAGCAGGGCGCCACCCGTGGTTCGGCTCGAGGGGTCGACGGCGACGATCGCGACGGTCTCTCCCTTCGGACGCAATTCGCGAACGAGCGCATCGAGCAAGGTCGACTTTCCGGCGCCCGGTGCGCCCGTCAATCCGATGCGGGCCGCGCCGGGGAAGGGCGTCTCCCGTTCGAGCGTGTCGAGCAGTTCGAGCGCCTGTTCACGGCGATCGGCACGGCGATCGTCGGCGAGATTGAGCGCCTCGGGTACCGCGTTGCGGTCATGGTCCAGCAATCGCTGGGCGAGCTCACGCGGCAGGGCTGGGCTCCTCCACGACATCGACGATGTCGCTCATGATGCGGGTGAGATCGAAATCCTTGGGGGTGTAGACCCTTCGCACCCCCGCTTGGCAGAGTTTCTTCGCGTCTTCCTCGGGAATGATTCCTCCTACGACGACGGGTAGATTGCCGAGTCCGAGCTCGCGCAACTTGTCGAGAACGTCGATGACCAGCACGCCGTGCGAGCCGGATAGGATCGAGAGTCCGACGAGGTGGACGCCTTCATCGCGCGCAGACGCGGCGATTTCAGCGGGTTCGAGGCGAATGCCGTCGTAGACGACCTCCATGCCCACGTCTCGCGCTTTGACGGCGATCTGCTCGGCGCCGTTGCTGTGGCCGTCCAGGCCGGGCTTGCCGACGAGGATCTTGAGCGGGCGCCCCAGTGTTTCCGCCAATCGGTGGACGCGTTCGCGTGTGTCTGCGGTCGCCTGGCTGCCGCCCGATCCCTCGGTTGCAACGACGCCGGTCGGGGCGCGGTATTCGCCGTAGAGCCTGCGCAGAACGTCGGCCCACTCGCCCGTGGTGACTCCCGCGTGTGCGGCGCGGATCGAAGCGGGCATGACATTGCCACCGTTGCGAAGCACGTCTTCGAGGTTTTGCACGGCGGACTCGACATCTGCGCGATTGCGCTTGCTGCGAAATTCGCCGAGGCGCTCGATCTGTTCTCGCTCAGCCGATTCGTCCACCTTCAGGATGGATTGGCCGCCATCGGTCAGCGGAGATGCTTCGGTGTTCGTATACGCATTGACGCCGACGACCGTGATGTCGGCGTTTTCGATCGCCCGGGCTCGCGCGGTCTGCGACTCGACGAGCCGTTGCTTCATGTAGGCGTTTTCGATCGCCGCGACGGCCCCGCCCATTTCGAGCACCACATCGAGTTCCCGGCTGGCCGCCTGCTTGAGTTCCCGGGTTTTTTCATCGACGACGCGAGAGCCATCGAAGAGATCCTCGTACTCCAGCAGGTCCGACTCGAAAGCGAGGATCTGCTGGATCCTCAGCGACCATTGCTGGTCCCAGGGACGGGGCAGGCCGAGGGCCTCGTTCCAGGCCGGCAGCTGAAGGGCTCGACAGCGCGCATTCTTCGAGAGCGTGACTCCGAGTGTCTCGAGGACGATGCGAATCACATTGTTTTCGGGCTGGGCCTCGGTCAATCCGAGGCTGTTCACCTGCACCCCATAGCGAAAGCGACGCAATTTGGCGTCCTGCACGCCGTAGCGCTCGAGCGTGATCTCATCCCACAGCTCGGTCATTGCGCGGACCTTGCAGACTTCTTCAACGAAGCGAATGCCCGAGTTGAGGAAGAAGGAAATGCGACCCACGATCCGCGGGATCGCAGCTTCGGGCAGATCCCCGCGGTTGCGCACCAGGTCGAGGACGGAAATCGCGGTGGCCAACGCGTAGGCGATTTCCTGAACCGGTGTCGCACCCGCTTCTTGCAGGTGGTAGGAGCAGATGTTGGTCGGGTTCCACTTGGGAATCGAGTCGACCGTATAGGCAACGATGTCGCTGATCAGCTTGAGCGACGCCTCCGGCGGAAAGATGTACGTGCCGCGCGACAGATACTCCTTGACGATGTCGTTCTGGGTCGTCCCCTGGAGTTTCTTCGGGTTCGCGCCGGTCCGCTCGGCGGTCGCGACGTAGAGCGCGAGCAACCACGCGGCATTGGCGTTGATCGTCATCGACGTGTTCATCTTCTCGAGCGGAAGCTCCTTGAACAACGCCGTCATGTCGTCGATGTGCGAGATCGGCACGCCGACCTTCCCGACTTCACCGCGCGCGAGCGGGTGATCGGAGTCGTAGCCGGTCTGGGTCGGCAGATCGAAAGCGACCGAAAGGCCCGTCTGGCCCTTCGAGAGATTGGTTCGATAGAGCTCGTTACTCGCCCGGGCCGATGAGTGGCCCGAGTAGGTCCGAAACATCCACGGACGATCTCGTCTCGCGTTCTCGGGAGCCGTCATGGGAATTTCTCCTGGAGCGCAAGTAGCCGGGAATATTAACGAAACGACTTGGGCACAGCAATCTTTTGGCGTCGATTGAGTACCATCGGCAGCTGTGACCGATTTCTTTCTCGATTTGACGCCGGATCGCGTGCTGGTGGCCATCGAGGCCGCCGGGTTTGCGCCGACGGGCCACTGCACGCCGCTGACCTGTCTGGAGAATCGCGTCTACGATCTGCGACTCGAAGACGGTCGCCACATCGTCGCGAAGTTCTATCGCCCCGGTCGTTGGACGCGCGAAGCGATTCTCGAAGAACACCAGTTTCTCGCGGACCTGCGCGAGGCGGAAATCCCGGTCTGCGCTCCGCTGCCATTCGCGGACGGTGCCACGCTGCGAGAGGTCGAGGGCATCCAATTTGCGATCTGGCCGCGGACCGGTGGGCGATCGCCCGACGAACTCACAGACGAGCAGATCCAGATCCTCGGTCGCCTGTTGGCGCGGATTCACAACGTCGGCGCCGCCCGCGAGGCACCCCACCGCGCGCGCCTCGACGCCCCGACGTCCGCATTTGCGCCGCTCGAATTGCTCGAGGAGCGCTCCTTTCTGCCCGCCGAGGTTGCAAGGCGCTACCGGAGCTGCGTCGAACGAGTGGCCGAAATCTATACCGAGCGAAGCCGGGGGGTTCCGGTGCACCGCATCCACGGGGATTGCCACATGGGCAACATCCTCAAGGGCGACGAAGGTTGGTTCTTTCTCGACTTCGACGACATGGTGGTCGGCCCCGCGGTTCACGATGTCTGGATGCTGCTGCCCGGGCGCGACGCCGAGGGACTGCGCCAGCGTTCGCTGCTGATCGGCGCCTACCGGCAGTTCCGCGATTTCGACGACACGTGGCTTCGACTCGTAGAGCCTCTGCGCGCGTTCCGCTTCATCTTCTACGCGGCCTGGATCGCAAAGCGCTGGGAGGACTCGGCGTTTCCGGCGGCCTTTCCACACTTTGGGACCGCCGACTACTGGGAGAACGAAACCCGCGACCTCGAGGAGCACGTCGAGCGGATCGCGAGCGGCCGCGACGAAGTACTGCCCGGCGGCGGGCAGCGACGCGAAGACGCGGAGCCGGAGATCGAACTCAGCAACAAGGACTTCTTCTGGGATCTGTGAGCGGCTGAATTCGGCGACTCGTCGATCCCCGCTACCCGTCCACGATTCCGAGCGGTACCCTCTGGTATGGCCGATGCCCTGCTGAAATCGAGCGCCGACGAGGCGATCGAAGAGGATCTTCCGGAAAATCTCGAAGAGGCGATTCTGGACCTCAAGAGCGAGCGCAACGCCGTGCTGCTCGCCCACTACTATCAAGAGTCGGAAGTCCAGGATCTGGCGGACTTCGTCGGTGATTCACTCGCGCTCGCACAGGCGGCGAAGCAGGTGGACCGGGACGTCATTGCATTCTGCGGCGTCAACTTCATGGCCGAGACTGCGAAGATCCTGAATCCCGAGCGCACGGTCGTCGTTCCCGATCTGGATGCGGGCTGCTCACTCGCCGACGGTTGCCCCGCCGACGACTTTCGCAAGTTCATCGACGAACACGGGCGGCCGCCGGTGCTCAGCTACATCAACACGAGCGCCGAGGTGAAGGCGCTGAGCGACCTGATCTGCACCTCTTCGAACGCGGTGAAGATGGCGCGCGCGTTGGGCAAGGGGCCGATCATCTTTGCGCCGGACCGCCACCTCGCGCGCTGGGTCGAGCAGCAGGAAGATACGCCCGAGCTGATCATCTGGCCGGGCACTTGCGTGGTTCACGAGCAATTCAGCGCCAAGCGCCTCGCCAAGCTCAAGGTCCGCCATCCCGACGCCGAGGTGCTCGCACACCCGGAGTGCGATGACGCGGTACTCGCGCTGAGCGATTTCATCGCTTCGACGACGGGGATCATCCAGCGCGCGATCGATTCGCCCGCCCGCACGCTGATCATCGCGACAGAAGACGGTGTCTTCCACCAGATCCACCAGCGCGCGCCGGACAAAGAACTGATCCAGGCGCCCGGCATGGACGAGAGTTGCGCGTGCAACCAATGCCCCTACATGCGGCTCAACACACTCGAGAAGCTCTACCTCTGCCTGCGCAACCTCGGCCCCGAAGTCACGGTCCCCGAGCCGATCCGCAAGGCCGCACTCCGCCCCATCGAAAGAATGCTCGCGCTGTCCTGATGAATTTGATTCCGAGCCCGGCCTTTCTTTTGCCCGAGCCCGAGGTATCGATGGCGTACTCCTACGTTGCGGCACGTGCGAATCAACAGCTGATGGGTGTAGATACGCGTCGATCGGCGCGTTCACGGCAGCGCCAAAGACGTCGCGAGGCAAATGCCGAGAAGTGCAGTGGATAAGACCGAGATGATCCCATTCTTGGTTCATTCACGGCTCAAGGCTTTCCCGCTCTAGGGTTTTCAACACGATTGTGCGTTTTCGGCACCTGTTTTCCATCGTCAAGAAAAGCCTGGTTCTGCTCTTCGAGAAACCAATTCTTGAAATACAGAAGACGGAGACACTCGTGCCGGTGCGAATCTCTCAGGCTTTCGGAGGCGAGATCTCAGCATCTGCCTGATCGACGCCGCCATCCGCAGCGCCTACTCTGCTAGGTGCCCGCCGAAGGGATCCTCATGCGAATTGTCCTCGCCGATGACGATGCAGGAATGCGCGATACCCTGCGCAGCCTGCTGTCCAGGCACACGGACATCGAAATAGTGGGCGATGCGGCAGATGGCTGGGCGGCCATCGAATGTGCGCGTGAGTTCGAGCCTACCATCGTGCTGATGGACGTCGTGATGGCCGGGATGGGCGGCATAGAGGCCACGCGCCGTCTGCACGCGACGCTGCCTTCGGTCCGGGTGATCGGGATGTCGCTGCACGACGACCGGCACTTCGCCACCGCAATGCGCACGGCGGGCGCGGCGGGCTATCTGTTCAAGGGCCGCATCCACGAGGAGCTGGCAGCTGCCCTGCGGGCTGTGGCCGGCGGCGGTAACTGGTGGGGCGCGGGCCCTGAGGGGCCTCGCTGAATGGCTGTCGAGAGGGCGTTTCGGCTCGCGGATGCCTGCGAGGATCGGGCGCAGCCCCCTGGCGAAGGCATTGAATTCGCTTGCAATCATTCCACTCAATGGTGTTCAATGACCCATTCGCACTGGCCGACCAGGCTGTCGGAGGTGCCAATATCGCACGCACGTCTAGACCAGGAGCAGCGAATGCAGCCACTCTGCTGGAGCGCCACTTGAGCGCCGAGATCTCGCGATGGGGGCCGCTTCAAATCGTGTCCCCGGTAGGGATCTTCCACACGGATGCGGCCGGAAGGTGCCTCTTCGTGAACATGCGCTGGTGTGAGATCACCGGGCTCGAACCGGAGGAGGCCCTTGGCGAGGGTTGGGCGCGGGCCGTGCATCCCGACGATCGCGAGCGCATCACCGGAGAGTGGAGCCGAGCGATCGGGAAGGACCAACCCTTCGAAAGCAAATTTCGGTTTCGGCGCCCGGATGGGGCCATCACCCCTGTGCTTGGCCAGAGCTTGCCGGAGCGAGACAGCCAGGGGAGAATCAGCGGATTCATCGGCGCCGTCATCGACCTCACCGGGCAAATCGAGGCCGAGAACAAGTTGCGGTGCCTCGCGTTGCAGCTCGAGATGGAACAGGAGCGCGAGCGCAGGCGCATCGCCGCGGGCCTGCACGACGAAGTCGGCCAGGTGCTGGCGATCACACGGGCAAAGCTCGGACAACTGATCGAGAACGGCGCGGGCCGCGACGTCCCGACCCAGGCCGCTGAGATTCGCGGGTTCGTGGATCGCGCCATCGAGCAGACCAGCACGCTCACATTCGAGCTGAGTTCGCCGATCCTCCGCGAACTCGGATTCGTGGCCGCCATCGAGAGCCTGTGTGAGAAGCTCGGCGAGGAGAGTGGCGTTCGGTTTCGCGTCACGGCCGGACCGGAACCGGAGGCCCTCGGCGAGGACCTGCGCACATTCCTATACCGGGTCGTCCGAGAGTTATGCACGAACGTCGTGAGGCACGCTCGGGCGTTGCGCGCAGAGGTGCGCGTGTACGTAGAGCAGGATCAGATCGAGATCGTCGTCATCGACGACGGGAAAGGCTTCAACGCTTCCCAGGACGCGAGAAGCTTCGGTCCCACCGGGGGGTTCGGCCTTTTCGCCATCCGGGAGATCTCCCGCCAGCTCGGAGGTCACTTCAAGATCGAGTCTGCTCCGGGCAAGCAAACCCGTTCCACACTCACCGTACCACTCCGAGAAAAAGCGGTCGAAGTGTCTGGGGAGATCTGACGATGGACTAGTGGGGGAGGTGGGCAACGTACACCGCGAATGCGATCCGGGAGCAAACCGAGCGAGCACGGCCCGCCGCGTGCGCGCCTCAGTTCCGTGTGGCGCTTCACAACGCGCGGGCCGGGATCCGGTTTCTCTGGTCGATGTATCCACAGTGCGAATCAACAATCATGCTGTGTAATCGAACTGCTTCTAAAAAAAAGTGTAGACATATCGGTGTTTCGGGTGTATCCCTAGGTCGCGGATCAAATGCTCCGCGGTTCGGGAGCGATTCCGAGCAAGCTTCTCTTGAGTGGTTCAGGAAACCCATGTCGCTTCGCCTTCTCCTCGCTGATGACCACCCGATCTTTCGCGAAGGAGTGCGCTCGCTGCTGATATCACAGCCCGAGGTCGAGGTCGTCGCGGAAGTGGAGGACGGCGCCGGCGCCGTAGAGGCCGTCCGGGCCCAGCAACCCGATGTCGTCTTGCTCGACGTCTCGATGCCTGGGATGAATGGTTTGGATGCGACACTCCGCATCACCACCGAGGCGCCCAGCGCGAAGGTGCTGTGTCTCTCGATGCACTCGGACCGGCGCTTCGTGGATGCTGCGCTCCGAAGCGGTGCGCGCGGCTATCTGCTCAAAGATTGTGCGCTCGATGAACTCGTCAGCGCGATCCACGCGGTGGTCGCGGGACAGATCTACGTGAGCCCGCGCCTGGCCGACGTTGTACTGGCGGGCTACCGGGCAAAGGATGGCGCGCGCTCGGCCATCAACCTGCTCACGCCGCGCGAGCGCGAGGTGCTCCAACTCCTCGCTGAAGGTTACTCCGCCCGGCAGATCTCGGAGCGACTACACGTGAGCGTGAAGACCGTCGGCACCCACCGCGAGCACCTGATGCAGAAGCTCGGCACCAACAGTCTGGCCGGTCTCACGAAATTCGCAATCCGCGAAGGGCTGACCACCGCAGAGGAGTGACGCGCACGGCGGGCCTGATTTCGACCGATCAGCGGCGCATCGCGGAATCGCGATCCGTCCCCAGCAAGACGAAAACCCTCCTGTCGCCGTAACACCCCCAGCACTCGCCGAATCGTCCATTCGAAATGACCCAGGTGAGCTGTCGCGTTGTTCAGCGTCTTTCGAAACCGTTAGTCGGGTAAGAAGAAAGACTTGACATTCAAGCACACCGAGAAAGAAAATATACGCAACGCGGCGTCATCGTAAATAGGAACGAGAACTTCTGTACGAAAACGATCTGATTGTTCGAGATGTTCTAATAAGGTGCGGCCTCGGGCGAAGAAGGGAAATGTGGAATGAAAGTCTCACCGTTGATCTTGTCGATCGCTGCCTCTCTTTTCGTCGACTCGGCACAGGCGGTTACCGTGGAAACGGTGGTCGACCTCGATACGCAAATGGTCCGGCTCGATTTCGGGGATCTTCCGCCGTATGAGCAGATTGCCCTCGAGGGAGTGACCGCGCTCTATTGGTGCAATTGTCTGGATGGCGACAATCCGTCGACCTTGATGGGGACGGGCTTTACCGTCAATGGCAGCAATCTGCAGATGCAGTACGAAGGGTCGTCCCCTCCGAGCACGAACTACATCACCTATTTCTACCTCGACGGGTTCTACTTTGCTGGCTTCGAGTCGGTCGATTGGATCGTGGTCACCGAGTTGGGCGGCGGTCAGCAGAAGATCACGGCCGATCGGCCGATTGTTCTTCTGCCCGAGCCCGAGGTATCGACGGGGTTCTTCTGTGGCGCGATTGGATTGGCGCTCGTGTGCTGGACGAGGAGAGCCGAGAGAGCGCGTGTGCGGCTTCGACCGTGAACTGCGCCTTGACAGAGGTCGTCTTCCATGAGCGGCAGACTCAGGGCGATGGCATCTACGCAGGTGGATTTCGGGTTTTGCGTCGAGAGAAGAGTGTGAGCATCCCGGTACCTGCGAAGAGCGTCATCCAGCCGTGGGGCTCGGGAAGGTAGTAGACGAATGTGCCGGTCGATTCTCCCGAGGCGAGATCGAGACGCCCATCGTCGTCGAGATCGGCGAAAGTGGGCGTGGACGAGAGTCCGGGGTTGAGGCCGATGAGCGGGTTTTCGGTCCCGTTTCGCTTCGCGAACGCCGGGTTCGATGTCGAGCCCGTGTTCTCGAAGTAGAAGAAGGTGCCGTCGCCTTCTCCCGAGACGAGATCGAGGTCGAAGTCACCGTCCAGGTCGACAAAGGTAGGAGTCGAGAATCCTCCGACCATGAAGCCGTCCAGCGGGTTGGCGACGCCCGTGCGTTCAACGAAGTCTGGGTTGATTGGCGAGCCGATGTTCTCGAAGTACAAGAATGCGCCATCGTACACGCCCTCTCCCGAGACGAGGTCGAAATCGCCATCGCCATCCAGGTCGACCAGTGCTGGCGTGGAGAAATTGCCCACTCCGAAACCGTCGAGCGGGTTGTCGATACCCGAGCGTTCGACGAAGATTGGACTTGTGTCTAAACCGGTGTTTTCGAAGTAGGCGAATGTTCCGTAGTACGAACCCGCGACCAGGTCGAGGTCGCCGTCGTCATCGAGATCGGCGAGAGCGGGCGTCGAGTCGTATCCGCGACTGAAGCCGTCGAACGGGTTGGCGGCGCCGGCTAATTCGACAAAAATCGGTTCGGTAGCGAGGCCGGTGTTCTCGAAGTAGTGGAAAATTCCGTAGTATTCGCCAGATATGACATCCAGATCACCGTCGTTGTCCAGGTCGGCGAGGACCGGAGCGGTGTATCCATACGTGGAGAACCCGCCCAACGGATTGGCGGAACCGGCCTGTTCGACGAAGTTTAAGTTGATGATTGGCGTCGTGTTCTTGATCAAGCGAAACGTTCCATCGTAATTTCCTGACACCAAGTCGTGATCTCCATCCATATCCAGGTCGGCGAATGCGGGCGTGGCGTTGAAGCCCAGGTCGAAGATGTCGAGCGGATTGGCGGTGCCCGTTCGCGCCACGAAGGTGGGGCTCGGGAGCGAGCCCGTGTTTTCGAAGTACGCGAACGTCCCAGGATATTCGCCAACCACCAGGTCGAGATCTCCGTCTCGGTCCAGATCAGCGAGGGCCGGGGCCGAGTAGCCGCCGCTGATGAGTCCGTCGACCGGGCTTGAGGGCCCCGAGCGGGCGACAAAGACCGCACTCGAGGCGGAGCCGGTATTTTCGAAATAGAGCAGCGCACCGGAGTCTTCGCCCGCGAGCAGATCGAGATCGCCATCGGCATCGAGGTCGGCAAGTACGGGCGATGAGTCGTATCCAACGCTGAACCCGTCCAGTGGATTGTCGAGACCTGTGCGGGCCACAAACGTGGGGCTCGAGGCGGAGCCCGTGTTTTCAAAGTACAAGAATGTTCCCAAGTCTTCGCCCGCGAGCAGATCGAGATCGCCATCGGCATCGAGGTCGGCGAATGTGGGAGCCGAGTAATACCCAACGTCGAGCCCGTCCAGTGGGTTGTCGAGGCCCGTTCGATCTACGAACGCGGGACTCGAGGCGGACCCGATATTCTCGAAGTAGCGGAAAGTCCCGAGGCTCTCACCCGAGATCAGATCCTGGTCACCATCCCCGTCGAGGTCTGCGAACGCAGGAGCGGAATAGAACCCAACGTCGAATTCAACGACCGAGTTGGGGGAAAAAATGAACTGCGGCTCCACTGCATGGGCTGCTTGTGCATTGAGGCCCAGTAGCGCGACTGCGAAGAGTGAGCTTGCAGCAACGCCACGCAGGATCGAGCACATGGACGCGCGATCGTGTCGTCGCCCCCGAAGGAAGCTCCGAACCCTCCGGCGCAATTCCGCTCGCGGTCCGTGCCAGTGCGCTCGAGCGTTCGCGAACAAGAGGCGGTGGCAGCGGCGACTGAGTTCTCGATCCGAGAGCGACTCGAGATTCCACAGTGAATCCGGATAAATCATTCTTGGCTCCTTCCATTGCGCGGCATCCCGGCTTCGTCCTGACCCCAGAAGGTTTGCTCCAAATCGTTTGCGCGCCCCATCACTTTGATCTTCTCCGCGGACGGTGTTTGACCGGCGTCGGTGTGGGCGTCGCGGTAGGCGTCGCAGTCGGTGTGGGTGTCAGCGCAGGTTGGCAGGTCTTGGTCTGGCCCTGACCCGAGCAGATGTTCGAGCAACAGTCCCTGTTATTTTGGCAAGCAGCCGGAGGATCCTGACAGATAGCTGGCGTCGCCGTCGGTGTGGCTGTGGGCGTTGCCGTGGGCGTCGGGGTCGGCGTGGCTGTCGGTGTCGCCGTGGGCGTCGCGGTTGGCGTTGCCGTGGGCGTCGCGGTCGGCGTGGCTGTTGG
>JAHEEJ010000347.1 GCA_024640705.1 Deltaproteobacteria bacterium | reverse complement strand
CAGGAATCCTGGGCGGGGCCCCCGCCCACCGAGCACTTCTTGTCCAGGCTGCAGCCGAAGTCACAGGGTGGCTCCGGACCCGCTTGGCTCTCCAACGCCAGCAGGATCGTCGCTCCGAAGACGAGTGCAAGAACTCGTGCACTTCGAATTGCCGAATGCCATACGCCGAATCGAGTCCTCATACGACCGCCCTCCCGAATGCACCGACCAGTGTCATCCAAACACGAAAGTGCATCTGCCGTCAACCCAATTCTTCTCCGGGCGGCTTGCCTGGGCGGCCCTTGCTCGCCGAGAGCGCGGTCGGCGGGTAGCCGATCCGTCCGATTGCGAGGACGAGCGAGCAGGCGAACACGCACACGCGTGCGGAGCGCTTCATGGGGAAACCCTCCTTCCGGCGAAAGCTGAAGCCAGTGGGCGCCCCTTCACGGTACGCCATGGCGAGACTAAGCCTACTTTCAGGCTCGAGACAAGAAAAGGTCGTTGCCGACGCATTTTTTTGGGATGGAGTTTCATGCGCCGGTCGAAGCGCTGCGCGCCGACACGGTTCGGATCAGAAGGCGACTACCTCTCAGCCCGCACGTTGTCGGTTCTGTTGGTGATTCCGGTAGAGGGACCGGTGGCGGCGCACATCGCGTGAATCGCCGATCAGTGAATCGCTGTTTCCGCTTGGGGAATCGCCGCGAGTTCGTCGCTGCGCTCGAACTCGCGCAAGCTCGAGAGTTGTTGTGCCATCTCGGCTTCCAACGCGGACATCCGCGACTGAAATTCCGGTAGCACCCAAAGCGGCTCGAAAACCGGATCGACGCGCAGCAACCACCAATCGCGTCGCCAATTGGTATCGAGCGCCCGCTCGAGTGCGGCCATGGCCTGGTCTGCGTTTCCTTGGATGGATTGGCGCATGACGTCGCCGAATCCGTAGCCGGTCGGGCCGGTGATGGGCAACGGCTTCATGCTGGCGCCAACCCCTGCGAGCAGAACTGCCGCCCGGTCTTCTTCGCCGGAACCCAGGTGCAGCACCGCGAGGCCCATTGCAGCTGGATAGTTCTCCACGTCCACGGGTGGGGGATCCTCGAAGAGTTCGGGGTAGAGCCGTGCATACGCGCTCCGGGCAGCATCGGGCTCCGCGCGCTGTAGATCGCGCAGCCAGGTCAGATCGGCCCACCAATCGTTGCTTTCCGAAGAAATCGACCTGCGCAGGGCGCTGGCGCCCAGCAGCCTGGCTGTTTCGAGAGCCTCCACTTTTGCATCTCGGTAGCGCTGCACGAGATAGCGACTCAACAGCGTGTGGGTCTCGCCGGGATCCAGCCGATCCCGTTGATCCAGCCAGCGGATCGCGCCTTCGATGTCGCCCAGGACGAGGTGAAGCCGCACCAATTCCCGGAACGACGAGGCGGAGTGGTCGAGTTCAATCGACCGAGCGATCCAACGGATCGCCTCATTGATCCGTCCCGCGTATTCGTGAGCGTAACCAAGCTCACTGACGGCGAATGAGTCATCTGGATTCGAATCGACGTGAGCGCGCAGCAACTCGGCGGCCTCGTCGAGCCGTCCGGCCGCTTCGAGGCCGGCGGCCAACATGCTGGTGCAACCCGAGAACTCGCCGTTGGTTCGCGCCAAACAAGTTCGCGCCTCGGCAATCGCCTCGTCGGGCCGATTCGCGTAGAGATAAGCCCCGGCCAGTCTTTGGCGGACCCGGTGGAAGTCCGGATTCAGCTCGAGCGCCTCGCGCCCAAGTTGGATCGCTTCCTCGTAGCGACCGACCTGTGTCCGGATAGCCACTACGTTGGCGTTGATCACGCGACCCAGGGGCCACAGCTGCTGCGCCTTGTCCATCTGATCGATGGCTTCTCGTTCACGCCCCAGCTCGAACAGAACCCACGCGTAGTCGTTCCGCACGCCGCCGTGACTCGGATCGAGTTCGATGACCCGCTGAAATTCTCGCTCCGCTTCGGGCCAATTCTTCTCGACCATCGCAATGACGCCCAACGCCTGGTGGACGACGGGAAGAGATTCCCCGCGCTCCAACGCCTTCAGCACAGCTTCTTTGGCTTGGGGGAGCACCTTGTCCGGTGTCGTCATTCCCCAGGTTACAGGGAGGCTGTACGAGAGAGAGATGCCCGCGTAGGCCTCTGGATAATCCGGGTCGATCTCGATCGCCTTTTGAAACGCCTCCCTCGCCTGCGCGTATCGCTGTGAGTTGCTGTAGAAGAAGCCCTTGCGGAGCCAGGTGTAGGCCTCAGGATCGACGACACGAGCCGAGGCGAGTCGCTCCTTGTCTTCGGGCGTGAGCACGACTCGGATTTCGCGGGCGATCGCTTGTGCGACTTCAGTCTGCAACAGCAGCACGTCCCTCAGGTCGCGTTCGTATTCTTCGGTCCAGAGGTGCCGATCGCTCTGCCCGTGTACGAGCTGCGCCGTAATACGTACGCGATCCCCCGAGCGGGCCACCGAGCCCTCGACGAGCGCGTCTACGTTCAGCTCTCGAGCGATCTCGGGAAGGGTCTTCCGGGTGCCCTTGTAGTGCATCGCGGATGTTCGGGAGATCACGCGCAACGCGCTGATCTGCGCCAGATTGCTGATCAGTGCCTCGGTCATCCCATCCGAGAGATATTCCTGCTCGGGATCGGCCGAGAGGTTTGCGAGCGGTAGCACCGCGATGGAACGGATGGAGGCCAACTCTGCGGCCGGGCGATTCAGGAGCCACACAGCGGCGACCGCGATCAGCAGCGTCACGACACCTACCGCGGCGACGCGACGAACGCGGGAGTCGGCGGGCAGCTGCGCCGCCCGTTCGACAACCGGAAGCACGGATACCTCCGCGACGAATCGAAAGCCGTGCCCGTGCTCGGTGCGCAGCACCGCCTGGTGTTCGCCGTCGTCTCCTACCGCGTGCCGAGCCTTCTGCACCGCGCGGCTCAGCGCCGCCTGGGTGACGTTCACTCCGGGCCACAGGGCGTCGAGTAATTCGTCCGAGGAAACGACGCGGTCGCGGTGTTCGATGAGATAGACGAAGAGGTCGAAGACCTTCGGCTCGAGCGGAACCCTCTCTCCGCCGCGTTGGAGGGTCCGCGATTCGGGCTCCAACTCGTAGTCTCCGAAGGCGAATCGCATCTGGCTCGAGACCTCGGCGCCACCCCACACGCCATAGTGCCACAACCCACTTTCGGGGTGGTAGGAAAATGGTCAAACAATGGTCAAGCAATGGTCAAGCTTTGCGGGCGCCCAGCGGGTAGGAAAGAGACACGCAGGTGCGGCTCAAGGAGCCACGAAAACCGCGGGGAGGAAACCACAGCATGAGCAACAAGATTCGGATCATCGGAGTGGGTCTGGTGGCGATGGCCGGGATCCTGCTGGCCAGCAGCTTGGCATGGGCGCAGGCGGTGGAGACGCCGGTCACGGTTCGTTTTTTTGGTTTTCAGCAGCTAGAGGAGCCCGTAAGAGAATGGGTGGATGAGGACGGGATCGAGCACGCTCGCGATGAGTACTATAGCACCAGGCGCAGCGGAGATATGCGGGGGGTTGAGGTCGGATTTGACAGCTGGGATGGAGATCTGGCCACAGACCATTACTTCGAACGCGGATACTACTCGTTCAAGGGTCGTATCCTGGGCGGCGAGCTGACTTCGGGAGTCGGGCGCTACACGCTTGAATGCAACAGGATCGAGGGCGTGCGGTTCTGCACCGCTGAGGATGTCATGCAACTCGAAGGCGGCGGCCTGGT
The DNA here is from genome assembly GCA_024640705.1 of Deltaproteobacteria bacterium. GTDB lineage: Bacteria > Myxococcota_A > UBA9160 > UBA9160 > SMWR01 > JACZVU01. Next base: position 192 of record JAHEEJ010000347.1, on the reverse strand, counting down.
CAAACTTTCAGCGACCTCGGAAGACGGTCCCTTGAACCCCTGGTCGGGAACTCTTCTCGAAACGCCGGGAGGCGAAAAGCGAAATGGGCCGCGTAGTAAATGAAAGCGCGGTCTACCTACTCACGTTGAAAATCCAAAGCGCCTGGAGCCCTTACGACTCCGGGCGCTTTGTGTCTTTGTAGTGGGAGGGTG
>JAHEEJ010000346.1:1467-3915 GCA_024640705.1 Deltaproteobacteria bacterium | reverse complement strand
TTGGGTGCTATAGGCGTGGACTGAATGAAGGGCATGCCTCGCATCCAGCGCAGCGCGGTGGCCTGGAGCGGGCTCGTCGCCGGGCCCGTGTTGGCGGGGTTCGCCTATCTCGCGCTGCCGACGACCTATGTCGGCGTGACCGGCGAGATCATCCCATTCGAAGATGCCGGCCGCGCCACCGCGTCGGTAGCGGTCTGGATGGCGGTCTGGTGGATGACCGAAGCGATCCCGGTCTACGCAACCGCGCTCTTGCCACTCGCGTTGTTCCCCACGCTCGGTGTCGCGACGATCCGCGAGTCGGCGACCCCCTACGGTCACGAGTTGATCTTCCTGTTCATGGGTGGATTCGTGCTGGCGCTCGCAATGGAGCGCTGGGGGCTGCATCGCCGGATCGCGTTCAGCGTGCTCTCGGTTGTCGGGGATCGGGCTTCGCGTATGGTCGGCGGTTTCATGCTCGCCAGTGCAGCGTTGAGCATGTGGGTCAGCAATACCGCGACGGCGGTGATGATGCTGCCCATTGCACTATCCGTGGTGCACCTCGCGGGTGAGGACGAGGGCGGGCGGTTTCGCGTCGCGCTGCTGCTGGGCGTCGCCTACGGCTGCTCGATCGGCGGAATCGGCACGCTGATCGGAACGCCACCCAATCTGTTTCTGGCCTCCTACGCGCGCAGCGAACTCGGCATCGAGATCAGCTTCGTGCGCTGGATGGCGTTCGGCGTGCCGCTGGTCGCGTGCTTCCTGCCGGCAGCATGGTGGCTGCTCACGCGGGTTCTGTATCCATTGGGTGACCGCCGGATCGAAGGTGGCCGCGAAAGCGTGCGGCACGCGTTGGCCGAACTCGGCCCCCTCAGCCGCGGAGAGCGGATCACGCTGATCGTCTTCGCAATCACGGCCGTGTCCTGGATCGGGCGACCGCTGCTCGTCGGGCTGCCGTGGGGGCCGTTTGGAGGATTGACCGACACCGGGATCGCGATGATCGCGGCGTTGAGCCTGTTTTGCATTCCGGTCGACGTCCGACGGCGCGTGTTTGCGATGGACTGGGAGACGGCCGTGCGTCTACCCTGGGGCGTGCTGGTGCTTTTCGGTGGCGGGCTGAGCCTCGCTGCGGCGATCGGCCAAAACGGCGTCGGCAACTTCATCGGCAGCCAGTTCGCAAGTTTCGGCACGCTGCCCACGGTCGTGCTGATCGTCGCGATCGTTACGCTCGTGCTCCTCCTGACCGAACTGACGAGCAATACGGCCACGACCGCGACGCTGGTGCCAATTCTGGCCGCCCTCGCGAGCGGTCTGGACACCGCGCCGCTGCTGTTCATCGTCCCCGCCACGGTGGCCGCGAGCTGCGCGTTCATGCTTCCCGTCGCGACTCCCCCCAACGCAATCGTGTTCGGATCGGGGCACATCTCGATGCTCGAGATGATCCGCGCCGGCCTGTGGCTCGAAATCATTGGCATCGCACTGATCACAGCGCTCACGTACGCGATCGCAATCCCGGCCCTGGGCATCATCTCGAATCCAGCCTGACCGAAACCCGCGCAACCCACCCTCTTCTGCGACACGTCGAGATCAAGTTTGTATTGACAATGATTCCACGCAGACTGCAGTATCATCTCTCGATCCGTCAGACGGAAATTGATCGATTGGCCGTTTCACAAGGACTCCCGATTTCGATTTGGAGCGATTGAGATGAGATCCAATTCGAACCGAACCTGGACGCTCGCATTCTTTCTACTGACGATCCCGCCGACGGCCCTCGCCCAGACCTCTCGCGATGGCCCCATCGTGGGTCACTCGGAAGGGAACCACCGGCTCGACTGCACGGTGATCCGGCCCTGGGAAGGCGACGGCGGGCCAGCAGATCCATCGAGTGGCCCGTTCCCGGTGATCGGTTGGGCCAACGGTTGGGGCCAGGGCGAAGTCTTCGGCGCGGACGCGGTGGAGCACTACAGCAGCGGACTGTCTTTCTGGGCCGACGCGGGCGACTACCTGGTCATCGCAGCCAACCAGTGGTCCGCGCGCGCCCCGGATATCTTGCAGTGCCTGCAATGGTTGATCGACGCAGGCAATGACCCGGCCAGCGATTACTACGGCACAGTCGACGCAGCGAGAATCGGAGTATCGGGCCAGAGCCAGGGCGGCGGCGCGGCACTGAAAGCCGGCGATGGCATCCTGAGGGATGGCGACGGGTTCACGCAGGTGACCACGGTCGTCGCGATGAACCCGTATGGACCGAGCTACGTCATGGCGCAGAACCAGAACGACCAGATCCTGCTGCTCGGTGGCACGCGTGACACCGTGACGCCGACCGACTCGTTCTCTGAAGTGCTCGATGGTGTCATCCTGTCGGACGATCCCGGAGGGGTGCAAGCCGAACTGATTGGCGGCACGCACTGCAACCCGGCCTGCCGGCCCAATTTCGGGCTGTTCGGCCAGGTGTCGCTGCTGTGGTGG
>JAHEEJ010000346.1:0-1367 GCA_024640705.1 Deltaproteobacteria bacterium | reverse complement strand
GTGTCGGTCACGGGCGGCTGGAGCGTGGCCGAAGAGTTGGCTCCGACTACGAGTGAGGAGCACGAGCAGCTCTCGACCCGCGCCCGCGGTGCCGGGGTGGCCGTATGGGGGATCGCCCGGCTCGCGAACTGCAGGATCTACGACAACCATTGCAAGCGAGACCCGGCGGTTCCCGCCCGGTCGAGAGATGCCGGAGTCTTTGGCGGTGGCGTCTACGCGGACATCGTCGATCTGGCGAAGTGTGTGGTCAGCGGGAATTCCGTTTCTGCTTCTGGGGTTTCCGGAGGCGGCGTCTTCTCCGTCGGCGGTGCCGAAGCGTTCCGTTCGGTTTCGACCATCGATCAATCCGCAATCACGGGTAACCGCATCCGCGGAATCTTTGCCTACGGAGGCGGGGCTTATTCTGACGGCGGAGGAATCGGCAATCGAAAGACGCTGGCCGTGACGAACTCGACGATCGCGAGGAACCTCGTCGAACCCCTGCCTGGCTTACCGGGCTTCATGTATGGCATCGGCTACTGGCGCGGCGGCGGTATCTACATGTCGAACGGCTACCTGGAAATCCATGGCAGTACGATCGTCGAGAACCAGGTCAACGGGCAACCCCGAACCGACTCGTTGGACAGGCCCAATCTGGCCGGTGGCATCGCCGCAACGATCGGCAATGCCCACGCCGTCGAACAAATGCTCATCGGTCACAGTGTGATTGCCGGCAACACGGTCCACGAGGTCGACCCCACCGCTGGCACCGAGTTCGCTCCCGGGGTCGTCTACAACCAGGACGTCTTCACGGGCTCTCTGCTCCACTTCAAGAGCCGTGGATACAACCGCTTCGGCGTCATCGACTTCAGCCAGATTCTGGTTCCGGTGGGTGAGCCCACCTGGAAGAATTTCTCGCGCAGACAGTTTCCCAAAATCGGGGATGAGGACGAAGTCGGAGTGGCCGATGTATTGGACCTGGCCGAGGGCGTGGGCCTTTCCGACACCATCCTTTCCGTGGGTGTGGACACCGGGCAGCCGGCCGTGCTGGATTACAAACCCCGGGGAAGTGCGCTCGACCAAATTCCCGCTGAGCCGTATCGGCTCGAGGACATCTACTCCGAATACAACATTGAACACGGCGTCCGCAACGATTTCCTGGCCATTCTGCTCTACCGGCTGGCGGGTTACTACGGGTTCGATGACGGATTTTCCGAAGCCTTCATCAACGATTTCGAAGCGTTCCTCGGTTCCGTCGATGCCGACGACGACACCGACGGGGTTCAACCCTACATGGATCCGCGGGGAAATCCCATCCTCAGCCTGGCCGACACACTCTGGTTCGGCCCTGCCGTAACCTGGCCCAAAGTACTTTCCAACCACCCCTA
>JAHEEJ010000063.1 GCA_024640705.1 Deltaproteobacteria bacterium | reverse complement strand
TTCGAAAGCTCGATGCACTCCTCCATCTTCTTCGCCACGATGATCGCGCCGCGCTTCGAAAGGGACTGCTTGGCCACACTGGCGCGATCGAGCGTCTTGAGTTGCTTCGCGAGCTGTTCCTGGACGCGAGCGACCAGCGAGTTTGCAGTCGTGATCAGGATTGCACTCGCGAGTTCGTCGTGCTCGGCCTGGGAAATCAAATCCGCCGCCAGCCAGGCGGGCGTGGCGCTGCGATCCGCAACGATCAATACCTCCGAAGGTCCGGCCTCGCTTTCGATCGCAACGTCGCCGAACACCAGGCGCTTCGCGGTCGCCACATACACATTTCCCGGACCCACGATCTTGTCGACGCGCGGAACGGTTTCGGTCCCATAGGCCAACGCGGCGATCGCCTGCGCGCCGCCCATCTTGAAGATGCGGTGAACGCCCGCGACCTTGGCGGCGATCAGCACTTCGGGGCGCACCGAGCCGTCGGGCAGCGCGGGCGTCGCCATCACGATCTCGGGCACCTCGACGACCGAAGCCGGAATCGCGTTCATGATCACGCTCGACGGGTAGGCGGCCCGGCCGCCGGGCACGTAGATCCCCACCCGCTCGAGCGGGCGCACGCGGTGTCCAAAGGTGCCGCCTCCCTCCTCGCGGACTTCCCAGCTGGAGGGGATGCGCTTGCGGTGGAATTCCCGCACCCGCATCGCAGATTTGCCGAGCGCAGCGCGGTCCGCCGGGTCGATCCGTTCGCCCGCTTCCTCCATTTCCTCATTGCTGACTTCGAGCTGCTTGATGCTCGCGATCTTCGACTGGTCGTGTTTCCGCACCAGGGCGAGCAGATCTTCGTCGCCGCCCTCTCGAACGCGATCGATGATCTTGCGGACCACTTTTTCGACATCGTCGACATCGCTGTGACGGCGGTCGACCAGATGTGCGAAATCCTTTTCAAAATCCGGGCTGTCCGTATGCAGGACCGGAAGGATCCCCTTGGCTTTGGAACGACTCGCCATACTCATTTCTCCCGCTTGATTTCGGCTCCGAGCGCGCGAAGTTTCGCTTCGATGCGCTCGTAACCTCGGTCAATGTGATAGACGCGATTCACCACCGTGTCACCCTCTGCAGCGAGCGCAGCCACAATTAACCCCGCCGAAGCCCGCAGATCCGTCGCCATCACCGGCGCCCCCATCAGTCGCGGGATGCCGCGAATATGCGCGGAACGGCCAGAAACCGAAATATCCGCCCCCAGCCGTTGCAACTCGGGGACGTGCATGAAGCGATTCTCGAAAACCTGCTCGACGACGACGCTCGAGCCCTCGGCCACCGTCAAAACGGCCATCAGCTGGGCCTGCATGTCGGTCGGAAAGCCCGGAAACGGCGCTGTAACGGCACGCAGCGGGCGTATCGGGCCCGCCATCCGAACTCGCGCGACCCCGTCGCCGGTCTCGATTTCCGCTCCGGCTTCGCGAAATTTTTCCAGAGTCGATTCCATGAAGACGGGTTTCACGCCCGTCACGCGAACGTCGCCGCCGGTGATGAGCCCCGCGGCGAGCAGGGTGCCGGCCTCGATGCGGTCCCCGGCGACCGAGTGCTCGACGCCGCTGAGGGATTCGACCCCGCGGACGATCACGCGATCGCTCCCGGCCCCCTCGATTTCAGCGCCCATCGCACTGAGCACCGCCGCGAGCTCGACCACCTCGGGTTCTCGGGCCGCGTTCTCGATCACGGTCTCCCCGCGCGCGAGGGTGGCCGCCATCATCACGTTCTGGGTCCCGTTGACCGTCGTCAGGTCGAAAGCCACCCGCCCACCGCTGAGCTCGGCGGCCGTGGCCTCCACATAACCGTGGTCGAGTTGAATCTTTGCGCCGAGCGCCGCCAATCCCTTGAGGTGCTGATCGACGGGCCGCACGCCAATCGCGCAGCCACCCGGCTCGGAAACCCGGGCGCTGCCGAAGCGCGCCAGCAAAGGCCCCAGCACCATGAACGACGCGCGCATCTTGCGGACCAGGTCGTAGGGGGCCTCTGGCTGGTTGAGCGTCGTCGGGTCGATCCGAAGGCCCTGCTCGTCCCCCTCCGCCCAGTCCGCAGAAGCTCCGAGCGCGCGCAGGATCTCCAACATCGTCTCGACATCGCGCAGCCGCGGAACATTGCGCAGAACGACTTCGCCGTTGGCCAACAGCGCCGCAGCCATCAGGGCCAACGTCGAGTTCTTCGAGCCCGAAGCCCGAATCTCTCCGCTGAGTCTGGCGCCACCGCGAATCAGGATGCGATCCATCAGCCGATCTCACTCGTGGGGGGACTTGGCCCGCGCGCCGATACGACGCGGGGACGTTGGGCGAGGTCCCGGTGGGTGATCACATCCCCCAAGCCGGCTTCGCGCAACCAGTGTGCCACGGTTGGCGCCTGCTCGGGAGCCAACTCCAGCGCAAATCCGCCATCCGGAGCGAGAAAAGCCGTACAGCCCGCCACCAGATCGCGAAGAATCGCCAATCCGTCCTGGCCCGCGAAGAGCGCGACGTCGGGTTCGTGGGCGAGTTCCGGGGCCAGCTGCGACCTCTCGGACTCCGCCAGATAGGGGGGATTCGAAACCACGAGTTCGAAGCGCCGCCCGAGCACAGGCCCAAACAGGCTGCCCTCCAAGAACTCGATCCGCTCTTCCAATCCCAACTTCCGGGCGTTTCGCTCGGCGACCTTCAGCGCGGCCGGTGAAACATCGGTGGCCGTGATCCGAGCCCGCGGGCGCTCACTCGCGATCGCGAGGGCCACCGCTCCGGAGCCGGTTCCGATCTCGAGGATCCGCGCGTCGGTGTCGCGCTCGGGCAAGCGATCCAATGCGGCCGCGACCAGGGTCTCGGTATCGGGCCGCGGCGACAGCACATCGGCCGTGACCAGGAGCGGCAGGGACCAGAATTCCTTCACGCCAATCAGTTGGGCGACCGGCACGCGCTCGCCCGCGCGCCGCCGGACCAGCTCGCGAAAGGCATCGCGCTCGCCTGGGCTCGCGGGCTTGTCGAAGTCGAGATAGAGCCGCATCCGATCGACGCCGAGCGCGGAAGCCAGCAGGCATTCGGCGTCGAGCCGCGGGGTCTCGATCCCCAGGTCGGAAAAGTGCTGGGTGGTCCAGCGCAGCAACTCGAGAATCGTCCAGGTCTGGGGCTTCGGATCGGGGGCAGTCACGCTGCATCTCCCGCGAACTCCGCCTCGGCAAATTTGCTGCGGATCCCGTCCAGCAACTCGTCGAGATCGCCTTCCATGATGGTCGCGAGCCGGTGGAGGGTGATGCCCGCGCGGTGATCGGTCACGCGCGCCTGCGGGTAATTGTAGGTCCGGATCTTTTCGGAACGCTCGCCCGTTCCGACCTGGGCTCGACGTTCGCCGGCCCGATCTGCGGCTTCTCGCTGAAGCTCCAGATCGTAGAGCCGAGAGCGGAGCACCGTGAATGCCTTTGCCTTGTTCTTGTGCTGGGACTTTTCATCCTGACACTGCACGACGAGGCCGGTCGGCAGGTGCGTGATGCGGATTGCGGAGTCGGTCGTGTTGACGCTCTGACCGCCAGGGCCCGACGAGCGGAATCGATCGATCCGCAGATCGTTCGGATCGATCTCGATGTCGACTTCTTTCGCTTCGGGCAACACGGCGACCGTGACGGTGGAGGTGTGGATGCGACCCTGGGACTCGGTGGACGGAATGCGCTGCACCCGGTGCACGCCGCACTCGTAGCGAAGTCGACCGAAGGCCTCCTTGCCCTCCAGGTTGACGATCGCTTCTCGAATCCCGCCGCCATCGGTGTGAGAAATCGAAATCGGCTCGATCTTCCAGCCGCGCGCTTCTGCGTAACGGGAGTACATCCGAAAGAGGTCCGCGGCAAACAGCGCGGCTTCGTCCCCGCCGGTGCCCGCGCGAACTTCGAGGATGGCGTTCTTTTCTTCGTCGGGATCCTTCGGGATCAGCAGCAGCCGGATCTCACGCTCCATCGCGATCCGCTGCTCTTCGAGTTCCGCGAGTTCGGTCTCGGCGAGTTCGCGCACCTCGGCGTCGTCGTCTTCGAGCATGGCGTTGGCGTCTTCGATATCGGAGAGCAGCTTTCGATAGCGCGCGCTGGCTTCCGCCAGCGGACGAATCCGCGATAGCTCCTTGGCGACGGACGCGTATTCGGCGGGAACACTGGCAATGCTGGGATCAGCGAGTCTCTCTTCGAGCTGACTCGCCTTCGATTCGAAAACCGAAATCTTGTCCAGCAGATCAGACATCACTCATCCCGACACACACCACGGCGCCGCAGCCGAACACTATAGAGCCGTCCCGGTGGGCGCCAATTGCGGGGTGAGACACTCGCTTCGCCGAACTCCGAAAAGATCGGGGATCAGGAATTCATCGACGCGAGAAAATCCTCGTTGGACTCTGTCGCCTTGACCTTCTCGAGCAGGAACTCCATCGAGTCCACCGTACTCAGCGGCGCGAGCACCTTGCGCAAGATGATCATGCGGTTGAGCGTCGCCTCGGGCAGCAGCAACTCTTCCCGCCGGGTTGCCGATCGATTGATGTCGATTGCGGGATAGGTGCGCCGATCCGCGAGCTTGCGGTCGAGCACGATCTCGCTGTTACCCGTGCCCTTGAACTCCTCGAAGATCACTTCGTCCATGCGGGAGCCCGTGTCGATGAGTGCGGTCCCGATGATCGTGAGACTGCCACCCTCCTCCACGTTGCGAGCCGCACCGAAGAAGCGCTTCGGCTTGTGGAGCGCATTCGAGTCGACACCACCGGAGAGGATCTTGCCGGAGTGCGGAACCACGGTGTTGTGGGCCCGCGCCAGGCGCGTGATCGAGTCGAGCAGGATCACGACGTCGCGCTTGTGCTCCGTCATGCGCCGCGCCTTCTCGATCACCATGTCGGCGACCTGCACGTGGCGGGTGGCCGGCTCGTCGAAGGTCGACGAAATCACTTCGGCCTTGACGTTGCGCATCATGTCCGTGACTTCCTCGGGCCGCTCGTCGATCAGCAGCACGATCAGGACGACTTCGGGATGATTCTCGGCGATCGCGTTTGCGATGTCCTTGAGGATCATCGTCTTGCCCGCCTTCGGCGGCGACGTGATCAGGGCGCGCTGGCCCTTCCCGATCGGCGCGATCAGATCGATGATGCGGGTGGTGATGCCACCGCTCGGCGCCTCGAGATTGAACTTCTCCTCCGGGTAGAGCGGCGTGAGGTTGTCGAAGAGGATCTTGTGACGCGCCGCTTCCGGCGGCTCGAGGTTGATCGAGTTGACCTTGAGCAGCGCGAAGTAGCGCTCGCCTTCCTTCGGCGGTCGAATCTGACCGAGCACCGTATCGCCGGTTCGCAGGCTGAAGCGCCGAATCTGTGACGGCGAGACGTAGACGTCGTCCGGTCCGGCGAGGTAGTTCTGGTCGGGCGCGCGCAGAAATCCGAACCCATCCGGAAGGGTTTCGAGCACGCCTTCCGCGTAGATCTTCCCCTTCTTCTCGGTCTGGGCCTTGAGAATCTCGAAGAGCAGGTCCTGTTTGCGCAGACCGGCCGCGTTTTCGACCGTGAGCGACTCGGCGAGTTCCACCAGCCCCTCCATCGGCCTCTGCTTCAACTCCATCACGTTCATCCGCTCGGCGTCGGGATCGTCATCCTCCAGATCGTCCTCGTAGGGCTCGTCATCCGGAAAATCCGACATCTGCTGCCGGCGACTTTCGCGCGGAGCCTCGTTCCCGTTGGCTCCGTTTCCTCCGCGCGAGCGGCGGGAGCGGCCTCGCCTCGGTCGGCCTTGGTTGGAATTGGAATCGCTAGAACGGTGACTACCCACAGGATGCTCTCTCTATTTTTGTTGACGTTTGTGTTCGGTTTCGAGTTTTGATTTTTTTGTTTGCTGGAATTTGCCCTGATAAAGGGTGGATGATTCAAAAGGCAGGAATCAATCAGCGCCGGGCTCGAGGGGATTTGCGGCTTGTGGTCGTGGAACCCACGTCCACTCAACGCAAGGACTCGGTCCTCCGGAGGGATATGACGGGTTCGGTTCTAACTTTCTATTCGGCTACCTGCGTTCATAAGTTGATCAATATTGTGGAGCCCAGAATTGCGGAGCCCCGAAAGTCGCCCAGGCCCACCCAGCGGCCATTTCACTCCCGATCCGCCCATTCCGGCCTCTATCTCGCCGAATGCCAATCAGTTGGGAGTGGAAGGATCAGGTGGAGTCCCTCAGAACGGCTCGGATCGCCGACTTCCGCGTGTAGCGAGGCGAGACCGCGGCCGATCTGACGGGGGGAACAATCAAAGCGTAAGGCCACTATTTTGAGGTGTCAACCCTCTGCGTTCGGGCGGCCTGCAGAAATAAAATGCACGAGGCGGCCGGTTTCGGGGCCATCCCGCCGGTAAGAGTAGAAGCGCTCGGCGTCACAGGCCGTGCACGCACCCTCCAGCAATCCGATCCGTTCGCCTGCGACTCCTGCTGCACGCAGCGCTTCTCGCGCGAGCAGGCCGAGATCGAGCTGGGCGTGACCCGGGCGCGTTTGGCGCAAAGCGCGCGGAAGAACGTCGGAAAAACGCACTGCCAAGGCGCCCAACACCGGCCCGTCCACCTCGTAGCAGCACTTCCCGATATGGGGACCGATCACCGCGGTGACCCCTTCCGATTTTCCCAAGCGCTCCCTCAATGCGGTCAGACCGGCGCCAATCACACCGCCCGCGAGTCCGCGCCAGCCGGCGTGAATGGCTGCAACCGCGCGCCCGCGATCGCCCGCGAGCAGGATCGGCAAGCAGTCGGCGGTCACCACTGCAATGCGCACACCGACCTCTGCTGAAATCACCGCGTCCGCTTCGGGGGCCCGACCCTGCTCGGCGCACTGTTCGGCGGTGGCGACTGCAACCCCGTGTACCTGGCGGGGGCGCCTCAAATCCGCGAGTTCCGCAAAGCCGCGCAGGCCGAAACCGTGATCGACTCCGATCTCCGACAACAGCGCGTGCCGAAGCGCCTGTGCGGCGTTCACTTTTGACTCTCCTCACGCCGCTCGAGGTTCGCGAGCAACTTCGTCATATCGGCTGGTAGCGGCGCTTCGAACCGCATGGATTTTCCGCTGCGGGGGTGCACGAAACCGAGAGCGGCCGCGTGAAGTGCCGGGCGTTCCAGTTCGACGCCTCGACCCCGGGATCGCCCGTACACGGTGTCGCCAACGATGGGCAACCCGATCGAAGCCAGATGGACCCGGATCTGATGGGTCCGTCCGGTTTCGGGGAAGATGTCGAGCACCGCTCTCTGGCTTTTCGGAAAGCGCCGCGTGACGCGCCAAACGGTCTTTGCCTCGCGGGACACCGAGCCGCGCACCGACATGCGCTTGCGGTCCTTCGGATGACGCCCGATCGCACGATCCACGCGCCCCTCGTCTGCGCTGGGCGTGCCGCGAACGACTGCGCGGTATACGCGATCGATCGTATGATCGTGAAACTGCTCCGCGAGATGGCGATGGGCAAAATCGCATTTGGCGGCGATCAACACGCCCGAGGTTCCCCGGTCCAAGCGGTGGACGATGCCCGGGCGCTCCACGCCACCGATTCCGGCCAGGTTGTTGCAGTGGTGGAGTAGGGCGTGCACGAGTGTTCCGCTCGAATGCCCGGGGGCGGGATGGACGACCATCCCGGCGGGTTTGTCGATCACGATCAGATCCTCATCCTCGTAGAGAATCTCGAGCGCAATGGCCTCTGGCTCGAGTTCCGACTTGGCGAGTTCAGGCGGGGTCGCGTCGAGGGCATCGCCCAGCTGCACGGACTGGCTGGCTCGGCAAGTGCAATCGTTGACGCGGACGCGGTCGGCGTCGATCCAGCGCCGAGCTTGCGAGCGCGTGATTCCCGCGACTGCCGCGAGTGCGCTGTCGAGCCGCTGGTCGGCTTCAGACTCGTCGATGATGAAATGCAGAACCGTCATGGGGTGCTACTCGGTGACACGGATGCTCGCGCGATTCAGCGGCTCTCGAAAAATCGCCCCCTGCGGCGATCTCCCTCACCCTTGTCGAAGCGCTTCATGTAGCTCGCCGCGACGCCTTTCCCCTCCAACCCGACACAATTCGCGTAGGCGGTGACGAAACCGCGCACGTAGACGGAGTCCGGGAGGTCGGCGAAGCGCTCTTCTTCGATGAACCGAAGGTAGGACGGATTGATCTTCGTGACTCTCGCGATGTCCTCGATTTCCATTCCGCAGCGGATGCGGAAGTGCCGCAGGCGCTGACCGTCGAAGTCGCCGGAACCGTCGTCGAGGTGGGTGAACTCATCTTGATGCAGCGGCACCGGACTCTCGCCGAACGCGTTTTGAATCGGGACCAGCGGCGCACTCGGCTCTGCGGGAGGCAGGCCCTCCGCCGGTTCGAGTTCCAACGTCGCATCGTACTCACTTCTCATTCGGCTGTCGGAGAGCACCCGATAGGCCATTTCGACCCGCTCTCGAAGCGCGGCGGCATCGCCCTCGGCGAATACCGAGTAGCCGGCCAACGAATCTTCGCTGTAGGTCGCCAACGCCAACCGGTAGGCGCGCTCGACTTCCTCTTTCGTCGCAGCGGGGTGCGTCTCCAGGATCTCGTAGTGGTTCTGCTCGGAAATGGACTTCAAGCCGAACCTTCCTGGGATTCGTCGGCCGCTCCGTTCGCCAATAATTTTCGGGCGATTCTGGAGATGTAGATCGCGGCGTCGGATCGCGGGTAGACATCGATGAGCGGGCGCCTTGCGCGGACACTGCGGCGTGCCAATTCGTCGTGATTCACGTAACCGAGATATTCGGCCTCGATCCCAAAGAACTTCCGACACACACTCTGGATCGAAAACCCGAGCTTGATGTCGTCGGCCGTTCGGACATCGTTGATGATCAGGCTCGGGCGAAACGCGCGCATCGTTTCGACGAAGCGCGCTCCCTCGGCCGGATCCAGTGTCTGGATCTCGCGAAGGAGTTCGAGGGGAGTGCGGATCCCCCGGTCGTTTCGCTGATCCATCGCGAGTGTGACGATCTTGCGCATGTCGTGCGACGCCATCGCCAATCGCAAGCGGCGATAGAAAGCAGCCCGGACGAACCCATAGGCGTTCTCCACCGATGTCGGTTCGGGCGCAATCACGATCACCCCTTCATCGCCAATCATGAAGTAGTCCATGACCGCTGCGTGTGTACCCGCTCCGAGATCGAAGAACACGAAATCCGCATCGAGTTCGCGCAACTCGCGCATCAGGTGGACGCGGCGAGACTGGGTGGGCTGGGGGGTCGCGAGGTTGCCGTCGGTTGCAGCAATCAACTGCAGGTTGGGGATTGGCGTATCGAGGAGCAGTTTGCCGAGGTCTTCTTCGCGCTGGGCGACGAAGTCCGCCAGGCTGGCTCGCGGCCTGGGGATCCCCACGCAGGTGTGGAGATTCGGGCCTTCGAGGTCGCCGTCGACCGCGACCACGCGATAGCCCAGCCGCGCCAGGGACGCGGCCAGGTTGGCGACGATGAAGCTCTTGCCGACACCGCCCTTGCCCCCGCCCACGGGAATCAAGCGCGCCCGACGGGAGCCGCTCGACCCATTCAGGAGTTTCGCTGCGAGCTTGTTCAACTTGTCGCCCACTCTGGTTTCACTCGTGTACGTGCAACGCGCGGATTTAGTCGGAGCATTCAGCGGATCGACCACTTCGCTCGACAATGCTCAAGAAGGGTCGCCACTCATTGTATCGAACACTGGAACCAATGTGGTTCATCAGTGGCGTCCAGCGGGGCCGAGCCGGGATCCGCTTGAGGCGCAATCGCGCCTGCTGGGGAGTTCGACCCCCCTTGCGGCGGTTGCACTCGACGCAGCTGCACACGACGTTCTCCCAGGTCGTACGCCCGCCGAGCGCGCGCGGGATCACGTGATCGAGGTTGAGTTCGGAACGGTGGGGTCGCTCGCCGCAATACTGACAGGTGAACTTGTCGCGGGCAAAGACATTGACGCGGCTGTAACGCACGTGACGCTTGGGGACACGGTCGAAACTCGGAAGCAGGATCACTCTCGGCACACAGATCGCGCCGCTCGGCGTTCCGATCACTGCGCTGTGTTCGCTGCCCCGCCGCCGTCGCCAGCTCTCGAAATCGAAAGTCTCGTACTCCTCGTTCACGACCCGCGCGAGATCCCGGTAGACGAGCGCAAACGCCCGCCGGGCCGATGTGACGTGAATCGGCAGGTAGGAGCGATTCAGTACTAATACGGTCGCATTCAACACGATTTCAGCGACTTATCGTACGAGAACGGCGCGTTTCATTCAACGCGAGCGACCTCCTCGAGCGCGAGGCCAATCGCCTGCTCGATGGCGTCCTCGTCACCCTCCAACAGGGTCCGAACATCGAATATCAGCGCATCGTCCCGAAGGCGCGCAACCACTGGGACCGGGGCGGCGCGCAGATGCTTCGAGATCTTCGCCGCGCTCGCAGGGGCTCGCAGCACGACAACCCAGCTGTCGAGTTCGAAGCCGGGCATCGAACCGCCACCCACGAAGGCTCGGTCCGGCTCGGCATGGATGCGCACGGTGTCGCCCCACAGCTTTTCGAGGCTCGCCGCCAATGCGCGAGCGCGCAGCTCCAGTTGCTCCAGAGGTTCGAGCAGCTGGCGCAACACCGGAAGCTCCCGCTCGGCGCGGCCCTCCAGATAGCACTCGAGGGTCCAATCCAGCGCCGCCAGACTCAACTTGTCCAGACGCAGCGCGCGGGCCATCGGGTTGCGCCGCATGGCATCGACGATCTCTCGCGAGCCCAGAATCAGGCCGGCCTGGGGCCCGCCCAACAATTTGTCGCCGGAGAAGCAGACCACGTCCGCGCCCAGTTTCAGGCGCGCGGGTGCGTAGACCTCGGCGGGAAAACCGCGCGCGCTGAGGTCGACGAGGGTGCCGCTGCCGAGGTCTTCGACGACGGGAATACCCGCCGTACGGCCGATTTCCGCGAGCTGGCCGAGCGACGTCTCGGCCACGAAACCGCTCAGCTCGAAATTGCTGCGGTGGATCTTCAACAACAGCCCGGTGCGCGCGTGGATGGCCCGCTCGTAGTCGCTCGGATGCGTGCGGTTGGTGGTGCCCACCTCGACGAGATCCACTCCCGCGCGCTCGACGATGTCCGGAATCCGAAACGAGCCGCCGATTTCGACCAACTCGCCCCGCGAAACGACGACTTCCCGACCCCTCGCGAGGGTGTCCAGTGCCAACAAGACGGCCGCAGCATTGTTGTTGACGGCGAGCGCGGCCGGGGCTTCGGTGAGCAGCGCGAGCTTCGAACACACGGCCGCGAGCCGGTCACCGCGCCGGCCGGTTGCGAGATCGAGTTCGAGGTCCGAGTAGCTCGCGGCGGTTCGCGCAATCGCGCGAACAGCACCGGGCGCCAACGGTGCCCGGCCCAGATTGGTGTGAAGCGGAATCCCCGTGGCGTTGACGACGCGGCGCGGCTGGCCGCCGCACAAGGTGGCAGCCAGCTCGGCGGATCGGTCGGCCAGATCCCCCGGCAGCAGGTGGTCGCCATCGACCCCAGAGCCGGCTTCCGCCAGGCGCTCCCGCGCCTCCGCGAGGACGCGCCGAACGGCTTCGAGCACCGCCCAGGTAGGCAAATGGGGCCACCTCGCGGCCACCGCATCGGCCAACCGATCGACGGCCGGCAATGCCCTGCGGGGATCAGGCTTGACCTCGGGGCTCCGATACATGACTCTCCTGGTTGAATTTACTTGGTGTGGTCCTGCGGGGACCGCGTTTTAGGAGTTGCACGACATTGTTGCTGAAAACTGGCCAACCGTCCCGTGGATGGTTGGAACCCAATTTCTGCAACTCCTCGAATCACTCCGCAGGCGACTGGGGTGAGCTGGACGGGCGGCGGGGCGCTGCCGGGGCTCGGAGACCCAATCGCATGACTACACCGTTTTGGGAATTGCTGTGCGAGTAAACAATTTTGTTTGTGAATTTGGGAACTTAGAGCCTGTTCCCGACCTGCTCGAGCCCGATCAGGGCCCGAGTACCGCGTAGCCCCGCCAGAGGTTCGCGCGCAGCTGCGCGAACCATTTTGATAGGCAAAAAGTCCCAGTTCCGGCTCGCCAGAGCCGAAGGGCGCAGCGTGCCCGGCTCCCCTCGCCGGACCGCGCACCCTTCGCGGGAATTGGTGAAATGACGAACGAGATCGTGATCAACGCCTCGGTCGGGGAAACCCGAGTGGGGATCATCGAGCGCAACCAGTTTACAGAACTCCACATCGAGAGAGCTGGCGAGCAGAACGTCGCCGGTACCGTCGTCAAGGGACGCGTGACCCGGGTACTGCCCGGAATGCAGGCCGCGTTCGTCGACATCGGACTCGAGAAGGCCGCGTTTCTCTACGCTGGCGACTATTACGACAGTTCGAGGAAGGGCAACGGCAACGGCGACGCGCCCGAGCGCGGCAGAGGCCGCTCGCGCAACGGCAGCCGGCAGCAGCCGCCGAGTATCGACAGCATGCTCCGCGAGGGCCAGGAGATCGTCGTCCAGGTCGCCAAGGAGCCGATCGGTAGCAAGGGCGCTCGGATCACCTCCCACATTTCGATCGCGGGCCGCCACCTGGTGGTCACGCCGCTTTCGCCGCGGGTGGGTGTGTCCCGTCGGATCGAATCCGATCGCGAGCGGCGCCGACTCCGAGAGATCGTTTCGAAAGCCCGACCGGAAGGTCTCGGCTTCATCATCCGAACGGCCGGCGACAATGCGACCGAGGCGGATCTTCAGGCCGACATCCGTTATCTGACGACGGTTTGGAGCGACATCCAGAAGAAACGAGAAAGCGCGAGTTCACCGTGCGATCTCTACTCGGAACTCTCGCTGCCGCTTCGGGTGATTCGCGACTTCGTGAACAGCAAGACCAAGCGCATCGTGATCGACGACCGTCGCGTCTACGAAGAAATGGATGATTTCCTGACGCGCTTCGTCGCGGACCCGAAGCCGCGGCTCGAACACTACCGGGGCGCGCTTCCGATCTTCGATCACTTCAACATCGAGTCGTCGATCGACGCCAATCTGGGCAAGAAGATCTTCCTCAAATCCGGCGGGCATCTGGTGATCGACCAGAGCGAGGCGCTCACGGCGATCGACGTCAACACCGGGCGCTTCGTCGGCAAGCGCGACCTCGAAGAGACGGTTCTGCGGACGAACCTCGAAGCGGTCAAAGAGGTCGTCTATCAGCTGCGCTTCCGGAATATCGGCGGCATCATCATCATCGACCTGATCGACATGGAGAGCGCGGAAAATCGCAACAAGGTTTACAGCGCACTCCAGGAAGCCTTGAAGCAGGACAAGGCGAGAACGAACATCCTCAAGATCTCGGAGCTCGGCCTCGTCGAAATGACGCGGAAGCGAACCCGGGAAAATCTCGTCCAGCAGCTCTGCGAACCCTGCCCGAACTGCGAGGGGCGCGGCTACGTGCTCTCGAGCGAGAGCATGGCCTACAAGATTCTGCGCGAAATTCGCAAGGACCTGCCGCGCTTCTGCGGTCGGCAGATCGCCATCAGCGTAAATCCGCGCGTTGCGGAAGTCCTGCTCGCCCGCGCCCACAAGGCCTGCACGGAACTCGGCAAGGAGCTCGGCTGCGAGATCGAAGTCCGCGGCCGACCGGGGCTCCACCAGGAGCAGTTCGAGGTGACCGCTCTGGACAGTGGCCCTCCCGTATCCATCCCGCTCCAGTGGCTCGGCTTTCCACCCGAGGCCAGCGATCAAAGGGCAGCCGGCGCCGATTTGCCGATCCAGATCGCTGAAGCATCGAGTGCGGCCGCAGCGGACCCCTCAGAGCCCGCGGACACGGCAGGCGAGCCGCCGGAAACGACAGCGACCCCGCCCGGATCGGAGCCTCCGCTGGAGGCTGCCGAAGCGGAAAAGGGGGAGTCGAGCGCCGCGAAGGAAGAAACGGTCGAACCGGCCGCCACGCCCGAATCCGCCCCGTGGAAGCCCAGCCAAACCGCATCGATCCCACAACGGGCCCCTTGGGAGCCCGATCGAACCGCCACGGCCTCGGAGCGGACCTCTCCGGAACCCACCCCGGCCAAAGCCGCCTCGGAGGCTGCCGCGGCCCCGGCAGACGACGCGAGCGCCGGGCGGGCCTTGGCGGACGGCGCGGGCGAAAGCAGAAAAAGCTTCTCCACCCCAGCTCCGGCCGCCGAGATGCTTGACTTAGAACCGGAAACCCCGATACTGCCACCTCCCGCGAAAGTGGAGGAGCCGTAATGTACGCCGTCGTTCGGACGGGAGGGAAGCAGCTTCGGGTAGAGCCCGGGGCAGCCGTCCGCGTCGAGAAGCTTGAAGGATCCGTTGGCGATCACGTCGAACTCGCCGAGGTCCTGTTGGTAGGCGCCGATGACGGCGCGAAGATCGGAACACCGCTGGTCGCTGGCGCCAAGGTGACGGGAACCATTACCGCCC
>JAHEEJ010000345.1 GCA_024640705.1 Deltaproteobacteria bacterium | reverse complement strand
CCGTGGAGGCTTCCGATCCCCGAGATCGATTTCCCACGCTGCGGATTCGCGGCCCGCTGGCTGTGGTCGGGTTGTGTTCCGCACTGCCGACGCGGCTGTTCGATGCGAGCGGAACCCTGGGTGAGGCCCAGCTCGATCGACTCGAGCGCATGCTTCGGGGTCTCGCCGAACGCGACCTCTGCCGGGTGATTTCGATCCACCATCCGATCACCGTGGGCGCCACCCACCCGCGAAGGTGGTTGAGGGATGCGGAGTCGCTCCGGGGTGTCATCGGTCGCGCGGGCGCAGACCTCGTTTTGCACGGGCACAATCACCGCACGTTGATCGAAGAGATCGCTGGGCCCGACGGTGCGATCCCGGTCGTCGGTGTGCGTTCGGCGTCCGACATCGGGCAGAGGCAGGAGCGCCGCGCCCAGTACCACGTCTACGAAATCGAGCGCAATCGCGGAAGCGACGGCCCGCGGTTCCGGATTGCGCTGCGCATCCGGGGGTACGATCGCGACTCGGGTCGATTCTGCGCCGAGGCTGAGCGGGTGCTGGTGGGCTGACGGAATCTCGGGCGGGCATCGACCGTTGCGGGCGAATCCGCGCGCTCAACGCGCGGTTTCGCCTCGCGCCGACAAGATCTCCGATACCAGAGCAAGATCCGACGGTCGGTCGACGTCGATTGCGGCTTCCGCAAACGGCAGAGGCACCGCGCGGATGCGACAGCCGATCGCGCGAGATGCGCGTTCGAGGGCTTGTTCGAAGCTGAGTCGGCGCAGCGCAAACAGCAACAAGGTCATCGGGCCGAAGGCGCGGGCCAGTTTCCAGGGTTGCTTGCGGAAACTCTCCGCCCTCATCCAGAATTCGGCGGCGCGAAGGGCCTGCCGCGATCGGAACGCGAAGAGGTTGGCGCCCGAGTAGCCACCGTCTCGAAATCGCAGATAGGTGCGGGTGGTCGAGGGGTAGGCGGCTCGAAGCACCGATTCCGCCACGACGCCCACGGCCAGGTCGGCGTCCGATCGATCGGCGCACGCCGCGAAGTGGTCGATGATTTCCGGCGTCAACAGCGCGTGATCCGCCGTGGTGAGGAATACCCGGTCTCCGAGTCCGCAATTTTTCAGCGCGTCCTGCACGCTGCGGCTCGGCGACGGGAGGCTCGCGTGGCAGCTGATCTCGCCGCGGGCCTCGAGTTCGCGGAGTTCGTCGATGGCTTCGAAAGCGCCCGGGTCGTCGATGCTGACTGCGATGCGATCGACGCTCGTCGCAGCGCGCAGGGCGCGAACGACGCGCACCAACATCGGTACTCCGACCACGTCGAGCAGGGCTCTGTGGGTGTTGGCCTGGACTTCCGCGAACGGATTCTCCGAGCCGCGACGCCCTGCGAGTACGAGTGCATTGAACCCGTTCATGGAGAGCGGCCTCTGCGAAGCTTGGAGGGGGTCAGGATGCGGCGCGATCGGAGCTGCCCGAGGCTTCGATCTCCGTACATTTTCCGTCTTCGATTCGGTAGATCCGGTCGGCGACGCCTCTCAGCGCCGGTTGGTGCGAGATCGCGAGCACCGTCGCGCGTCCGCGCAGCGCTTCGATGGCCGCCAGCACGAAGGCCTCGCTTTCCGGATCGAGGGCGGTCGTCGCCTCGTCAAAGACCAGCAGTTTCGCGCCGTGAACGAGTGCGCGCGCGATCGCAATCCGTTGCCGCTGGCCGCCCGAGAGCCGCATGCCGCGCTCGCCCACCGAGCAGTCGACGCCACCTGGAAGTTCCGAAACGAATTCCCACGCGCCGGCATCTCGCAGTGCGCGTTCGACGTCTTTGGGTGTCAGCTTCGGATCGCCCAGGCTCACGTTCTTCGCCACGCTGTCGTGCAACATGAGCGTTTCCTGGGGCACGTATCCGATCAGCTGTCGCCATTCGTGGAGGTCGAGTTTTCCGAGCGGCAGACCGTCGATGTAGACCTCGCCCGCATCGGGTCGCACGAGTCCCATGATGAGATCTGCCGTGGTCGTCTTGCCCGAGCCCGATACGCCCAGCAGGGCCGTGATCTTTCCGGCCGGAACCGAAAAAGAGGCGCCGTCGAGAACGCGGGTGCCGTCCAACTCGACCCGGACGTCTCGGACATCGACGCCCTGTTCGAGGGTCGGCGACGCGCCGGTCGGCATCATCTCGACGTCGGCGGTTGCGGCGTCGATCATTTCGCGCATCGACCAGAGCGCACTGCCCTCCGTGATCGACTGCTGGTAGCGGCGTTGCAGCTTGTTGGCGCTGCTATTCGTCTTCGCGAACAGCGCCGCGAGCAGCAGGATCTCGGCCGCCGGTGTTCCGAGGATGTGGAGCACGTAGAGCATCACGATGAGAAAAGTAATGAGAACGGGCTCTTGCGCAGCGCGCAGCGCCTCGCGGCTGAAGATGCGGCGCCGCAGGGCGGTATTGAGTTGAACCGTGTCACTTTCGAGCAGCGGTTCGACGAGCGACTCGCGACCGGTCGCCTTGAGCAATTTGACCGCTTGCAGGCTGTCGGTCACCTGCGTGAGCAGGGACTTGAGGTACTTCGTCTGCTTGGATCCGGCTCGATTCGACATGCGCACCAATTGGTGCAGTCCGGTCAGCGAAATCAGCGCGGCGGCCGCGGCGCCGATCGTGATCGGGATCGAGACCATGAACGCCAAGCAGAGATAGATCACGCATTCGATCAGGTGCCCACAGACCTGGGCCATGTGTTCGTAGCTGGTCGATGCGCGCTGGGCTTCGGTCGCGAGGGCGTTCGCGGCGCTTCCGGTGCGCAGGCGCGTGAAGTGACTCCAGCGCGCAGCCATCATCGCCTGGAGCATTTCGAGCCGCAGGTCGGTGGCGATCCGCGCCACCGTGTAACCGACCTGGCGATTGGCGAAGAGGATCACGCCGGCCTTCAACCAATAGAGGATCCCAATGATCGGCAGCAGCACGAGCAGCGACGGCTCGAGGCCGACCGCCTCGAGCACGCGGTCGACGGCTGCGCCGAGTGTCGAAGGTTCTGCGGTTTCCGAAGCCGGGGCGCTCGGCGTTTCGCGCAGCGCGATGTTGACGACCGGCAGCATCGCCGTGAGCCCGATGCCTTCGAGCGTTCCGCCGAGCACGATGCAGAACACCACCAGCACCGTTTGTGCGCGGTATCGGCCGATGAAGTAGCGGAGGATTTCCACGGAGGGCTCTATAGCTTATTCGCCCCGGCAGATCGCGAGCGCGCGCTCCCCCCGGGGCCAAAAACGTTCGTTCGGTCCGGATCCGCCCACTGGCCTCGCGGCGGAGCAGCGCCGCCCCGTGGTCTCTAGCTACCCGATCGGGAACCGGCCCGTCGCTCCGACGACCTCGTGACCTGCGGTTGGTTGTCGGGTTGCAGGAAGTGTCCGCGCACGGCGGCGAGGTCTTCGGGCGAATCGATTTCCGCCCACCAGAGCCCTTCGATCGACACGGTTTGAACCGCAATCTTCTGGGCCAGTGCGTTCACGACGGAGAGGTACCAGTTGCTCAACGACTCCGGCTGGCGCATCGCGAAATCCAGTGCATCCGTGTAGGTCTGCACGCCGGATCCCTGGAATCGGAGCATTCCGATCGATTCGCCATCGACCGTGTGAAGCGGTAGTCGCTTGCCGATTGCGGCCAGGCGGCTGTCGGCTTCGAGCGTGACCTTCATGTCGTCTTCATCGTACTCGGGTTTTCGATCGATCGTGACGGTGATCGGCGCTTCCGGGGCTTCGATAACTCGACGCAACAGATCGTCTTCGAACAGTGTATCTCCGTTCAAGAGCAGGAAATCGTCGGTCATGGCGACGCGCGCGATCCAGCAGGTCGCGAGGTTGTCGGTGATCGCATAGAAGGGGTTGAAGAGCGTCGTGACTTCCATTTCGCCGAAGCGCGCAACCGCCAGGTCGTGATCGACGTGATCGGCTCCGAAGCCGACGAGTACGGT
>JAHEEJ010000062.1 GCA_024640705.1 Deltaproteobacteria bacterium | reverse complement strand
CGCTGAACGCGACGCTCCGTGTTGGTAAACGTTCCCGCCTTTTCGGCGAACGAAGCCGCGGGAAGAATCACGTCCGCGTACTGGGCTGTTTCCGAGATGAACAGGTCCTGGACGACGAAGAAGTCCAGCTTTTCGAGAGCTTCGCGTACGTGATTGGCGTTGGCCTCGGTCAACAGCGGGTTCTCGCCGACCAGATACAGAGACTTGATCTTGCCCTCGTAGATCTTGTCGAAGATTTCAGTATGCGTGAGCCCGAGTTTGTCGGATAGATTGGAAACCGGAGCGCGGCTACCGTTACCGGCCTTCGCCCCAATCCCCCAGGCCTTTTCGAATTTTTCACGCACCGCTGGATTGGTTACCTGCTGATACCCCGGGTAGTAATTTGGAAGCGCGCCCATGTCGCATGCGCCCTGGACGTTGTTCTGACCGCGCAACGGATTGACGCCCGAGGAGGGCTTCCCAATATTGCCGGTCAGCAACGCCAGGTTGGCCACTGCCATGACACCGTCGGTGCCGTGGCTGTGCTGCGTGATACCCATTGCGTAGAACAGCGCGGCGGGTTTCTGGGTTGCATAGATGCGCGCCACCGTGCAGACCTGATCCCACGGAATGCCGGTAATCTCCGTGACGAATTCGGGCGTGAAGGCCTCCAGGGACTCCCGGAATTCAGCGATATCCTCACAGCGTTCGGCGAGGAATTCCTTGTCATGTAGATCTTCTTCGAGGATGTAACGGCACATGCCCATCAGCAGGACGACGTCGCTGCCGGGTTTGGGCTGAATGAAGTGGTCCGCCACCCACGCGAGTTCGATTTCCTTGGCGTTGGCGACGAGCAAGTTGGCCCCGTTCTGGGCGGCGCGCCGCATGCGCTGGCCAATCACGGGGTGAGCGCTGGTGGTGTTGGCGCCGATGACGAAGAGGGTCTTCGCCCCATCGATCTCCTGGATGGAGTTGGTCATTGCGCCAGAGCCGAAGGTGGTGACCAGACCGGCCACCGTGGGACTGTGTCAGAGTCTGGCGCAGTGATCGACGGTATTCGTCGCCATCACTGCGCGGGTAAACTTCTGAATCAGGTAGTTCTCTTCGTTCGTGCACTTGGCGCTCGCCAATGCGGCAAATTCATCGCCCTTCGTTTCGGCGAATTTGCTGGCGACCAACTCGAGCGCTTCCTCCCACTCGGCCTCCACGAATTCGCCGTTCTGCTTGATCAGCGGTTTCGTCAATCGGTCGGAGTGATTGATGAAGTTGAAGCCGTAGCGCCCCTTGACGCACAGGCTGCCCTCGTTGGTGGGCCGCTCCCGGTCGCCGCGCACGTCGACGACCTTGTCGCCCGAAACACCCAGGTAGATGCCGCAACCCACACCGCAGTAGACACAGGTAGTCTGCACTTCGCGGGCCGCAAACTTGGGTCGCTTGGGGGCGAGTGCACCTACCGGACAGCGGACCACGCACTCGCCGCAGGATTCGCAGGTCGACTCGATGAACGACTTGTTGCCGAAGGTTCCGATCACCGTGTCGAAGCCCCGGTCGATGAACGCCAGGGTTCCTCGCCCGACGATCTCGTCGCATGTGCGCACGCAGATGCCGCAAATGATGCACTTATTGGGATCGAACTGGAAGAAGGGATTGGAGGTATCGATCGGCAGCCCCTTGTTCGAAGGCCGCAGCCGCTGCAACTGTTCGGGCTCGATTCCCAGGTAGGCCGAATCCTTGAGCAGCGCGCAATCGTTCGCAGCCGCGCAGGCCAGACAATCCATGTGGTGATCGGCGATCAGCAACTCCATCGCAGTCTTGCGCGCCTGGTGGATCTTCTGGCTGTTGGTTTTGACGTCCAATCCCTCTTGCACCACGGTCGTGCACGACGTCACCATGCGCCCATCGATCTCGACCCCGCACAGGCGGCAGGCTCCCACCGGTTTCAGGTCGGGGTGATGGCATTGGTGGGGGATGTAGATGTCGTTTGCCATGGCCGCGTCGAGCACCGACGTGCCTTCCCGGGCAGTGACTTCCTGGCCGTCAATGGTGAGTCGAATCTCTTTGGGTTCTTGGCTCATAGGGACTCACCTTCACCAGTGTGGATTTCCAGGTCGCCGGTGCGCTTTTCGACCGAAAACACTTTCGGTGGACAGACTTCGAAGCACACGCCGCATTTGTGGCACTTCGTCTGATCGATCCAGTGGATGCCTTTCGGTTCGCCGGAAATGGCTTCGGCCGAGCAGTTCTTCCGGCACAACTGACAGCCGACGCAGCTGTCCAGGATGTGGTAGGTGATGAAGTGCTTGCAAGTCTTGGCGGGACATTTGTTGTGAAAGATATGGGCTTCGTATTCGTCCCGGAAATAACGCAGCGTGCTCAAGACGGGGTTCGGAGCGGTTTGCCCCAACCCGCAGAGCGAACCGCCCTTGATGCCTCCACCGAGTTCTTCCAACAACTCGATGTCTCCAGGCTTGCCGCGCCCCTCGACGATGTCTTCCAGAATGGTGAGCATCTGCTTGGTGCCCAGGCGGCAGGGCACGCATTTTCCGCAGCTTTCCTTTTCGGTGAAATCCAGGAAGTAACGGGCGACGTCCACCATGCAGGTATCTTCGTCCAACACGACCATACCGCCGGATCCCATCATCGAGCCGGCGGCAATCAGAGAGTCGTAGTCGACGGGAACATCCATGAAGGATTCGGGCAGGCAGCCGCCCGAGGGGCCGCCCGTCTGTACGGCCTTGAATTTCTTGCCATTCAGGACGCCGCCGCCGATATCGTAGATGATCTCTCGCGGGGTGACGCCCATCGGGACTTCGATCAGGCCGCTGTTGGCGATCTTCCCGGTCAGCGCGAAGACGGCAGTGCCCTTGCTCTTCTCGGTTCCGATGCCGGCGAACCAGTCCGCGCCCTTGTTGACGATCTGCGAGACATTGGCGTAGGTCTTGACGTTGTTGAGCAGGGTGGGCTTGCCGTATAGCCCCGAGTGCGCCGGATAGGGAGGACGGACGCGCGGCATGCCGCGATTGCCTTCTATCGAGATCATGAGAGCGGTTTCTTCGCCGCAGACGAAAGCGCCGGCTCCTTGAAAGATTTCGATATCGAATTCGAAATCGCTGCCCAGGATGCCCTTGCCCAGGTAACCCTGTTCTCTGGCTTGTCGGATCGCGACCTGCAGGCGTTTGATCGCGAGCGGGTATTCGGCTCGGCAATAGATGTAGCCCTGCTTGGCGCCGATCGCGGAGCCAGCGATGGCCATCCCCTCGAGCACGGCGTGTGGATCACCTTCCAGGACGCTGCGGTCCATGAATGCGCCGGGGTCGCCTTCGTCGGCGTTGCAGAGTACGTATTTTACGTCGCCTTTCGCTTGCTGGCAGAACTGCCATTTCATTCCGGTCGAGAAACCGCCACCACCGCGTCCGCGCAAACCGCTTTGCTTGACGATGTCGACAATCTCTTCGGGCGACAGTTCGAACAGGGCTTTCTTCAGTCCCTGGTAGCCCCCGGCTTCCACGTAATCTGAAATCTCTTCGGGATTGATGCGGCCACAATTGTGCAGAACCAGGCGCTTCTGTTTGGCGTAGAACGGGATGTCGTGATACGTGGGAAGCTGCTCTTTGGTTGCAGGATCCTTGTAGTACAAGCGCTCGACCGGTTCGCCGTCATGGAGCAGGGATTCGACGATCTTGGGCGCATCTTTCGTTTTGACGTTGGCGTAGAAAGTGCCTTCCGGCTCGACGATCACGATCGGCCCCTGCTGACACATGCCGTGACAGCCGGTGAACTTGATCTCTACGTCGCTGTCTTGGAGTTCAGCATCCAGCGCAGCCTGGATTGCAGGCGACCGGCTCGACTCACATCCGGTGCCTCGGCAAATGAGAACAGTTCGGTGATCAGCCGTCATCCGGTTTGCTTCCCTTGGCCAGGAGTGTACGCACCTTCTTCTTGTTCAGGTTCCCGTGCACTTCTTCGTTGATCGTGACGCAGGGAGCCAACGCGCAACATCCGATGCAGGCCACCGTTTCGACCGTGTACTCCATGTCTTCGGTCGTGCCCTCGCCATCGAGCCCCAGAACGGCCGTCGTTTCTTCCAGGATTGCCGGCGCACCGCGCACATGGCAGGCGGTTCCCCGGCAGATCGAAACGATGTTCTTCCCGGTGGGTGTGAAGCGGAATTGGGCGTAGAAGGTCGCCACGCCGAAAACCCGGCTGGCCGGTACGTGTATGAAGCGGGCGATCTGTTCCATGGATTCTTCGGGCAGATACGTATACGCGTCCTGGACCTTCTGCAGGATGGGGATGATTTCCTCTTGCTTCCCATCGAACTTTGAAAGAATCGTCTGCAGGGTTTCTTCCATGTCGTTGCCTTTCTGGCGAAGAAATCAGCTGGAAAACCGATACGCGCTGGCTCTACTCATGAAATGATGTTGCCAAAATTGGAGCGAATCGTCTGCTGGCGCCGTGGGTCACGAGACCCCCTGCGGCCATCTCGACCTTCATTTCTTCGGAGTGAGCGCACGCCTAGAAGTTATCGCAGCTCGGGCGATCTGGGGGGCGGGTGCAGCGGCTTTTCGGCGTGCTGCGTGCGACTGCCGAGCCGTCAAAAGAGGACGGATGGCGGCCTGATTCTCGACGGAGCGGACCGCAGCTGGAGTCACTGAGCGGGCTTTGAATCGACCCCCCACCCGCGCGTGATGATCGGATGTGCAGCTTGCGTTTTGGCGCCGACCATCGATCGATATTCGATCCAATCGAGCGTTTTTGGCATGGGGCTGAGGCTCCGCTTGGAGTAGGCTTTGCGCATGGAAACCGGTGTGAATCCGGCGCGCTTGCGCGCCGGCCGGTTGAGGCGCCTACAGGCGGCCATGCGACAGCACGATGTCGAGGCTTGCCTGCTGTTCAATCCCGCCAACGTCCGCTACGCGACGGGTGCTACAACGATGACCGTCTACTGCCTGGGCTCGTTCGTCCGGTGTGCGCTCGTTCCGGTGGAAGGACAGCCCGTTCTCTTCGAGCACCCCAATTCGATGCATCTCTTCTCCGGGATCGAGGCGGATCTGCGTCCGTTTCACGCCTGGGAGTTCTACGACGATCCGGCTACCGAGGCGGCCACCTGGGCCCGGGAAATCGTGCAAGCCATCGGGGAACTCGGCGTGGCGAGCCGCGAACTCGCGGCCGACAAGCTTGCGCCGGTGGCTCTGCGCGCATTGCAGCACGAAGGCATCGAAGTCCTCGAGTCCGGAACCATCACGATGGATGCCCGCGAAGTGAAGACGCCGGAAGAAGTGCGGCTGTTCGAGATCAACGGTGAGCTGGTGATGGGGATGCTCGAGGCCTTCGAATCGGCCATCGCTCCGGGTGTTCGCGAACAGGACCTCGTGGCCGTCATCACGGACAGCATGCTTCGGGCGGGAGGTGAATACCTGATTACCCGGGGCGTGGCTTCCGGAACGAACACCAATCCATGGAGGCAGGAGTCCAACGATCGCGCCCTCGAGGCTGGCGACGTCGTCTTCGTGGACACGGACGTCAATGGGATCGAGGGGTACTTCTACTGCGTGTCGCGCAGCTTCCTTTGCGGCAATCGGGGCGCGACGCCGGAACAGAAAGAGGCCTTCCGGCTGGCCCAGGATTGGCTCGAGGGCATGCGGGTGTTGTTGAAGCCCGGTGCCTCCTATCGGGAGATTGCGGAAAAGGCCCCGCGCTTGCCTGCCCGGTTCAACGACCAGCGCTACGAATGCATCATGCACAGCTGCGGGTTGGAGGACGAGGGACCGAGCATCTCCTACGCAGACGTGTCGCAGCCGAATCCCGAGCGCGTGCTGAAACAAGACATGGTCGTGGTCACGGAGGTCTATCTGGGCGAGCCGGGCGGATCTTTCGGCGTCAAGCTGGGGGACCAATTGCTGATCACCGCCGACGGTACGAAGAATCTCTCGCCGTATCCGTTCTGCGAGGCGTTTCTCTAACGCGCTGGCGCCAGTTCGCGCAGCGGCTCCAAGCGTATCGAGTGGGCTGGTCGCGAGTCGGCGGGCGGGAATGCTGGCTGCGAACCTGAGCGTTCCGGTCTTCCACCTCGCCGCTTAGCGGGTGTCCGCCTCCCCGTACACCTGGTCCGGTGTGAGGATCTCGGGAAAGCGGTCGCGCAGAGCGCGGCGCGCCTCGTAGCAGAGGTGACACGCATCGGCGTAGGAATCGGAATGGGGGGCCTCGAAGCGCCGCACCAGCGCCGCCGGGCCGCCTTCCAGCAGTGGCCCCGTGATCGGGTGGTCTTCCGGGATGTAGTCGGCGCAGATCTGCTCTAGCGGGGTGTGGAAGACGTTCCCGAGCGAAATGCCCTGGCAGATGTGCACGTTTCCCAACGGATCGACGTGGACCCGCCCGGGCTCGCGCAGGTCCTCGAACGGGCAGGTCGTGAAGCGATCCCAGGGCGTCTTTGCGATACAGCCGCTGAGCTTTGCGGCGGCCCTTCCCCGGTGCATGACGCCGGACTCACCGGCCGGGATCTGGCCGATCACCGCGGTCGGATCCGTCACTTCGGGCCGCTCGATGCTGATGAAGTCGACGGGGATTTCGAGCTGCTGGGCCGCCTCCCGCGCGTTGCGGGTTTCGGGAGTCGAACGCTCATCCGCGTGGTAGAGGTCGCTGCTGACCGAGAGATCCTCGACCCGCCCCGCGAGGGGTTCGAGGTGGATCATCGCTTCCTCGACCGTGGTGGCCCAGAAAGCGTTCGAGACGATGCCTACCCGGAAGCCCATTCGATTTGCCCGCTGTACGGCCTCCACGAGCTTGGAGTGGTCGAGAAACGGCTCTCCGCCCTCGAAGTAGACCCATTCCACGGTCCCCAGCTGCTTCGACTGCTCCAGGATCTCGCCAATCTGTTCCGGGCTCATCGTGCCCTGTTGGCGCGGACTGCCCCAGACGAAGCAGTGATCGCACTCGAAGTTGCACTCGTAGGTCAAGAGCAGGTGCACGCCGGTGAGTCTCATCTCCCCCCCTTAGGTCGCTACGGGCGTTGCTTCGATCAGGCTACCGCGAATGACCGAGTCAAGCCGGTCCTCAGGAGACTTGAAACTCGAGTGGCAACGTTTTCGTCGAACCGGGCGAGCGATCCGGAAAAGCCGGAGGTCAGGATTCGCGCTCGCGCTGGGCCAGGCGGCGGGCGAGATCGAGAACGAGTTCGCGGTCTTCGGGTGATAGCCCGCCTAACAGCGGGAGCAGAGAGTCGAGGAACTGGGTGGCGCTTTCCGTGCTGCTGCTTGGTTCGGCGGATCCGAGCGCCGCCCTCGGCGAGTCGTCGAACAACCGGTTGGCGCGAATCTCAGCGTCGGGGTGTGGTGCCGGCATCGGCGTCGGATCTTCGCTGCTGCGCCGGGCGAGGGGGCCGGACAACCAATCGAGGACGCGACGCGAGCGCTCGATGCGGGGGCGCGACTCGTCGCCCGCCGATGACTCCCGTGTCCAGCTCGAGAGCATCTCACCCTCCGACTCGGAATCAATCTCGACCAGGCGGCGCTCCGCGTCGTAGAGCAGAGCACCCGGCGCAACGTCGAGCGCGGTTGCGATCACGGCGAACGTCCGACTCGAGGGCGTTTTCACACCGTTCTCGATCTCGGAGAGAAACGAGTAGGAGAGCCCGGTTCGCTCGGCCAGGTCCTTGCGCGACCAGCCGCGATCGGTGCGGACCACCTGGATGGCGCGGCCCATCGATGCGGCCAGCTGGCTGGACGCCGGCCGACTCTCGGCCCGCTTCCCCCTCTTTCGCGCCGCGGCCATGGCTCGAAGTGTACAGGATTTTTCCTCACCAGCGGCTTGCATTTATCGCTAGGAGCGTTAAATTAACGCTCTTGGTGATTAAATGACGCACGAAACGCGGGCCTGCAAATCTGTGGTGCCCGCGATGGCGGACCGGGATCGGACGGAAACCCCAGGTCGGGAACGCCCCGGCTACGCCGCACCCCCCGGCGCCTTCCGATCGCTGATCCAGGAGGACACCCCATGACCCAATCCATCGAACACCCGATCGCCTCGTTTCTCGACTCGGTCCACCTCGGCCCGAGCCAGAATCACAAACAACTCACGCTC
Organism: Deltaproteobacteria bacterium; assembly: GCA_024640705.1. Lineage (GTDB taxonomy): Bacteria > Myxococcota_A > UBA9160 > UBA9160 > SMWR01 > JACZVU01. The sequence goes on along the minus strand of JAHEEJ010000062.1, from coordinate 6,364 downwards.
TGGCCTCTGATCCGAACCCGTGTCACTTCGGGGATTCCCTATATCTGCCTCGCCGACGCGCTCGCATCGGGCGCAGCCCAGGTCGACGAAATCGGCGGTGGTTCGGTGCCCCACGTGGCGCTGGCCAACCGGGGCAGCACCTCGGTGCTGGTGCTCTTCGGTGAGGAGATCGTAGGCGCCAAGCAGAACCGGGTTGCCAATGCGAGCTTCATGGTTGCGCCGAAGAGTCGCGTCGTGCTCGACGTATCCTGCGTCGAGCAGGGCCGTTGGTCCTCGCGGCCGAGCGCGTCCTTCTCGATGGGCGAGCAGGTGCTCTCGAGTTCGCTGCGCAAGGACATGGCTGCCCGGGTGCGCCGCTCTCGCTCTGCGGGTGGGAGCTTCGACGCCGACCAGGGCGCCGTCTGGAGCGGTGTATCGAAGCGGGTCGAGACGATGGGGAGTCCGTCGAGGACCGGCGCCTACCGCGACTACGCGCACAGCTTGGGGCGCGACCTCGAGGAGATGGCGCGTCACTTCCAGCCGATCGAAGGCCAGGTGGGCTTCGTCGCTGTACGTGGCGATCGGGTGGATGGAGTCGAGGCAGTCGGCGACTCCGCCGTGTACGCGGCGGTGCACGATCGCCTGCTGCGCGCCTACACGATCGACGCGATCGATGGTACGCACGCGGGATCGGCTCCGGGGCAGGGCGTTGAATTTCTCACACCTGAAGATTTCCTGCGCGCGATTGCCAACAGCGGCTGTGAAAGGAGCCCTTCATTGGGGCAGGGCACGGACCTGCGCCTGAGTGGCGAATCGGTCGGCGGTTGTGCGCTCGAATGCGGCGACATCGTTCACCTGATGGCCTTCCCAAATCCAGCCCACACCGTTCGCTCCAGCAACGGTGGAGTTTGGCGGGACCGAACGACGGGGAATGGCAGCGGCCGCATTCGCAGCCGGCCTTGGTGGCGCTGTCGATAGCTGTCTCGGTCTGGGGGGGACGAGCAGGCTCGCTATCTTCACAGAGCGGTGGTGGTGCCATTGCCGCGCAATGGCGACCGCCGAATGCAAGGAGCCGACGCGATGATGGGGTCGATGGAGATCCTTCGGACGATCTTCGACAACGTCAGTTCCCCTGTGCTGTTGATCGATCGGAATTACACGGTCGTGGAGGCGAATCGCGCAGCTCTCGCCCATGTATGTCGGCGCGGAGTAGGCGCCACGGGCCGCTCTTGCTTCGAGATCACCCACGCTTTGGAAAAGCCGTGCTGGCACCTAGAGGACGTCATTTGTCCGGTGAAAGAGGCGTTCGAAACGCGGAAGCGGATTCACGCGATACACAGGCACCGGATCAATGATGAACTCTTCGTCGAAGAGATCGTGGCCACCCCTCTCGATGAAGTCACCGGAGAGGTCAATTACGTGATCGAGGAATTCCGGGACATCACGGAATTGCTGGAACTCAGAGAGGGCATTCTGCCGATCTGCGCTTCATGCAAGAAGATCCGAGGCAACAAGGGCAGGTGGTACCGCGTCGAGGAGTACATTCACGATCACACGGGGGCGGACTTTTCCCACTCTTTCTGCCCGGAGTGTTTCCGCCGGCAATCCCGAGAATGATTGGACGAGCACGACCGACCGGATCCGCTTCCGCGGATCCGGTCGGTCGATGATGCCTACGGGAAGATTCCCCGATCCTGGTAGGCGCGCTGCATCCGCTCCAGGGCTACGAGGTAGGCGGCGGTGCGCGTGTCCTCTCCGAGGTTGTAGCGATTTCGAGCCTCTTCGGTCGAGTTGTACGCCGTCGTGATCATCCGGCGCAGCTTGCGATCGACTTCTTCCAGCTCCCATGCCTCGTTCTTCCGGTTCTGTACCCACTCGAAGTACGAGACGATCACGCCACCGGAATTGCACAGAATGTCCGGGATGAGGCGGATCCCCTTCTGGCGCAGGATGTCGTCGGCTGCGGGGGAGGTCGGACCGTTTGCGGCCTCCGCGATCACCTTCACGTCGATATCGCCCGCGTTGTGCTCGTCGATCTGGCTCTCGAAAGCCGCCGGGACCAGGATGTCGGCCTTGATCTGCCACAGCTGCTTATCGGGAATCGATTCGGCACCGGGGAATCCGGACGGGTCTTTGTGCTCCGTGATGTAGGCGAGCAGCGCGTCGGGATCGATACCCTTGTCGTTGTATACGGAGCCGCGGCTGTTGCTCGCAGCCAGCAGCTTCGCGCCCTTCTCGCAGAGCAGTTTGGCCGCCCAGCTTCCGGCATTGCCGAAACCCTGGACGACGAACGTGGCGCCATCGAACTTGAAGCCGCGGGGCTCCGCCCAGGATTCGAGGGTGTAGACCGCGCCCTGTGCGGTGGCTTTGTCGCGTCCGAGCGAGCCGCCGCAGGTCAGCGTCTTGCCCGTGACCACGCCGCGCATCGCAAACCGATCGTGCGCGGGTGTGGCATTGATGTGGGTGTCCATCATCCACACCATGGTCTGGGCGTTGGTGCCAACGTCGGGTGCCGGGATGTCGTAGTCCGGCCCGATGTTCTCGCCGAGCGCATGGGCGAATCGGCGGGTGACCCGCATCAACTCGGTGACGCTGTGCTCCTTCGGGTTGATCTCGACGCCGCCCTTTGCCCCACCGAGCGGCAAGTCGGTGAGCGCGCATTTGAACGTCATCCAGCTGGCGAGCGCCTTGACCTCGTCGATGTCGACTTGCGGGTGGTAGCGGATCCCTCCCTTGTAGGGCCCGAGGATGTTGTTGTGCTGGACCCGGTAGCCCCGGAAAAGCCGATATTTGCCGTCGTCCATCATGGCCGGGAAGTTCACCCGGATCTCGTTCTTGGGCTCGGAGAGGATCGTGGTGATCCACGGTTCGAGCTCCATTAGTTCAGCCGCACGCTTCCACTGCTTCTGCGCAATTTCGTACAGACTCACGGTGCCTCCAATATCGAGTTCGGTTGGAACTCGATCTCCGGTGACGCTGTCACCGGATCACGAAGGGCACGGTGGCGCGCTTCGCGCCACCGTGCCCTTGCAGTTGTGAGAGGTGCGCTCTCCGATATCCGGACTCATCGACCAATGCGCGCCGCGCATTGTGCGGCGCTGCCGGCGGAGGCTCTCCTCGTACTTACTTACCTTCCGCCTTTTTTGCCTTCTCGACTTCGATGTACTTCCCCTTCACGTCTTTGGGGATCGAGTGGTCGATCTTCTTCTTGGCCTCAGCGTAATCGAAGCCGGTCCAAGTCGGACTCGTGTCGTTGTGGCACTTGGTGCAGGTCTTCTCGTCGGGCATGACGAGCCCAGCCGCCAGGGACTTCTCGTGATCCGCCATGACCTTCTTCTTCTTGTATCCGCTACCCGGTCCGTGGCAGCTCTCGCACTGGACGCCATCCTTGTTGTCGAGCGGCTTCTTTTCGACGTCGTTCGGCCCGAGGCCGGCAGCCGTGGCGTGACACTTGAGACACTCAGCTGCTTCGCTCGGCGGGCCGGAGATACCCTTCTCCTTGGCAACCGAAATCGCTTTCTCGCCCAGCAGGGTCTTGAAGGCGCTAGCGTGGCCGGCTTTCTCCCACTTGCCGTATTGGTCGCCAATCAACTCTTTTTTGTGGCAGGTTTTGCACTTGCTGGCTCCGATGTACTTGAACGCCGAATCAGCAGCGCTCGTGAGCGCACCCCCCAGCGTCAGACTGCAAACCACTGCAAACCCGGTAACGATCCGTACCATCGATCCCATGATCTCCCCTTCTCCTTTGACAGTTTCGTTCGACTCATCCGTTGGACGTTCCGGATGTGAAGATGCTTCATTCTAACGATAAGTGGCAAAACGGCACCCCTCGGCGGCCCGCGCGAAGCGCGGCCCAAACCCGGCGAACGCTGCTCTGGGGGCTGTTCATCGGCTGGTGTGATTTCCCCGAGGCGCTCCGGCCGGGTGGGCCAGGAGACTTCACGCTAGTCCGCGCCAACTGGGGCATTAGGCCACCTTTGGATGTCAAATTTTGCCCCAGCAGAGAATCGGCATCCAATGGATGGGCCGACGGCGCGGCGCCGGAATCATCCGCCGGGCGCTCGGCCCGCACTCCCCGCCGTCCTCGCTCGTGGCGAGGACGAGCGGCCGGGGCTGGGCGTTGGGTCGGGGGTGGACTTCCGCGCTTCCTCACGGTGACTCCTGGTGATCGCTCACGACTTCGGTGTCGCCCGGATGCTCGTGGCGATGTTGTTCGACAGGCATCTTCCCGGTGATCCAGGAGGGATTCATCGGATAGACGCCGGGGTTGAGGATCGTCGCGTACATGTGCCAGACCAGAATCGAGATGGTCGCGAGCCACGCCTCGTAGTAGTGGATCACCAGCATCACATCGAGCATGACCTTCGGCAAAACCTTCACGACGTAATCGTCGAACCACAGCATGGTCCCGGTCCCGGCCATGATGATCATTCCCCAGATCAGCGCCCAGTATTCGAACTTTTCGCCGAAGGTGAATCGGCCGAAGTGCGGTCTCTTGTCCCTGAGTCCGAGGTTGTAACTGATCATCTGGCGAAAATGGACGAGGTCTTCCAGCGAGGGGAATATGTGACGGATGAAATCCCGTCCCCGAGCGCCGCGCAGATAGAAAAGGTGCGAAATCGACAGCAGTATCAGGACCACCGCCGAGATCCGGTGGATCAGGTTTCGCAGGGGGAAGCCGCCTTCCCTGCCGAACAGGAGCAGAGACCACCAGGCATCCGCGAAGCGCAGGGCAAAGCCCGTAACGACCAGGAACACGAAAGCGAGCAACAGCATCGAGTGCTGGAGCACCGCCCACTTCGTCATGCGCTCGACCTGCTCTCCCTTGGTCGCATTCCGGATCTGTCGCCACATGTCGAGGCCGATGTAGAGGAGCATTCCACCGAGGGTGGTTCCGATCAGCACCATGTACATGGACGCAAAGAAATCGGGCCATTTGTTGCCTTGCGTTGGGTCGATCTCGTGGATCTTCGTCTGCGCCAGCTCGTTCGAGATGCTCGGATGACACTCACCGCAGGTCTGCTGCAGGTTGTTGGGGTGGATCGATGAAGTTTCATCCGTATGCGGCAGGATTCGGTGGGCGCCGTGGCACGACGCGCAGTTCGCAACCGTCGCGTCGCCCGCCTTGCTCTTCAGCCCGTGATACGAATCGATGAAGGAAGTCAGCCGTCCGGCCGGTCCCCCGTATTTCTCGTTCAGCGTTGCGGACTCGTGGCACGGGGTGCAGGTTGCTTCCGCAACCTTGCTGTGGCTGACAGACGATCTCGGATCGTCCTTTTCGATGATCTGGTGCTCACCGTGGCAGTGCGTGCAGACGGGCGATTCAACATCGCCTCTGGCAACCAGTTGGCCGTGAATGCCGTCCCAGTAGTCCTTCGCGATCGCCTCGTGACACTTCCCGCAGGTATTCGGGATGGTGAAGTGATTGATCGCGGATTCCGAGTCATCCGGTGAGAGAATGCGGTGAGCGGTTCCCCCAGTGGAATGGCAGTCGTTGCACGTCGCGGCCGAGTATCGACCCTGGGAGTTCACCTTTCCGTGCACGCTGGCCCGGTAGGTCTCCACGGGATGTTTTGGGAGAAATTTGTGATTTTCGGTCAGGTCGTAGTTTTCGTGACAATTCCCACACGTCTCGGGCATGTTCAGAGGGTGGACCTGCGAATCCTCGTCGTCTGGTTCGAGGATGTTGTGCGTACCGTGGCAGCTGGCGCAGCTGGGGATGTCGGCATCTACGCCAACGGTGAATCTTCCGTGTTTGGTGTAGGCCGCTGCCTCGTCATCGTGGCAGTTCGAGCAGTCGACGGGCTCGACCTCGTCCTCGTGTGATCCCACTTCGACGTCTTCGTGGCAATCGACGCACTCGAAGCCGTCGTGCACGGATGCCTCGAGCATTTCCGGCGTGGCAATCGGCGCGTTGTCGATTCCCTCCGTGTGGCAGTCTTCGCAACTCTCGGCCTCGGTAACCTCCGAGGCCTCCGCGGACTCTTCCAGCGACTCCGGTTCCTCCTGTGCCCCTGCCAAACCGAGCGGGCCAAACAGAAGCAAGGCGACGACGAGTGCGACGAGTCCGCGTTTGGAGTGTTTCATCCCGAAATGCTCCGAAATACCCGGCATGATTTCTACTCTCCCGCTAGTCGGCTGGCCATTGCGAAATAGATCAACAGCATCAGTACGACGCCCACCAGGAAGGAGATGAAGCCGGCCGGCAGCGCGATCTTCTTCCAGCTTTGCCACTCTTCGCCGGCGCGGTGCTGATCCAGCGTTCCCTCTTCGACCCAGCGGTCGTAGAGTCGCTTGCGCTCGCTCAGCAGCTCTGCCTTGCTCAGCCGGCCCGAGAACATGACGCGGTCCATCGGGAACTTGTCGGGCCGGAAATGGACGTTGA
>JAHEEJ010000061.1 GCA_024640705.1 Deltaproteobacteria bacterium | reverse complement strand
CGGGTTGCTCGTCGATCGCCTGGACGGCCAGCAGGACACGGTGATCAAGCCGATCCAGGGCCCGGTCAAGAACGTGCGCGGCTTCGCCGGAGCAACGGAGTTGGGCGATCAGGATGCCGTGCTGGTCGTCGATATCTCGAGCCTGGTGGACGACACCCTGAGCAGGAAGGAAGGCGCATGAGTGAAGTGAGTGCGCCGGGTGAAGAGGCTCGAGATTGGGATGCGCTTGCGCGGGCTGCGGCGGATCGCGGCGATGCGTCCGAATCCCTCGAAGAGGTTCGTCAATTGCTGTCTTTCGAACTCGCAGGGGCGCCCTACGCAGTGCCCGTGGAGCGGGTGCGTGAAATCGTTCGCATGCGCCCCGTGACTCCGGTCCCGCGAACTCCCGATGAGGTTCGAGGCGTGATCTCGCTGCGCGGCGAGATGATCGAATTGATCGATCTCCGTCGCCGACTCTCTCTCGGTTCGATCGAGCCCTCTCGTCGGACTCGCATCATCGTGATCAAGACGAGCGATGACGAGGTCGTGGGGCTGCTCGTCGATGCAGTGAGAGAAGTCTTGCGGGTATCCGAAGCGGCGATTCAACCCGCCACCGGGTCGGATACGGGTGCCGTCAATGATCTATGTAAATTCCATGACGAGTTCGTGTCGATGATCGAACTCGATAGGGTGCTGAGCCTCGATGTCTGAAGCAATTCTCATGGGTTCCTCTGAAAACGAGGTTACGCTCGGCTGCTTCGAGGTGGGCGGTCGTTTGATCGCGATCGATGTCGCGAACGTCCGCGAAGTCGTTCGCTGGCAGCCCGTGACGCCCCTGCCCAAATCGCCCGCACTGATCGAGGGTGTCATCGACCTCCGTGGCACACTGGTGCCCGTCGTGGATCTCGGGCGAGCGCTGAACGAGTGCAAGGTCGAGCCCACGACCGGTACGCGAATCGTGGTAGCCGAAACGGATGGCCTCGTTGTCGGCTTGACGGTCGACGCTGCCGTCGAGGTTCTTCAGATCAGCGCAACCAGCATGGAAGACCCGCCGTCCCTCGCCACCCAGGCGGGTTACGACGCGGCTCGGGCGGTGGTTCGAAGACCCGATTCGGAACCGATCGTGGTTCTGTCATTGGAATACCTGCTCGAGGCTGTTTATCGCTCGGTACTGACCACCCATGAGGATGCGGCATGAGCCCGACGCTTCCTAATTCATCTCAATTCAGGTGGCACACTCTTTCGCTCTACCACGGTATCTCGTTGCCGGGACCCGTCGTATTGTTTGCATCTCTCTTCGCTCTACTGGATCTCACGGGCGCGGCGTGGGGCTGGCTCTACTCGCTCTCGGGGGGGTGTGCGCTTCTCGCCGCTCTGGTAGCGACGAAGAGGCAGATTTCCCTAACCGATCCGATCGTGACCTTCTTGGATCGCATCGACGAAGATCGGATTGCGGATGAAGACTGTCGGGCGGGCTTTGCCGCCGCCTCGGACTTGCCGCGGAGCCTGGCGGTGATCTCCATGACCAGCTGGATCGCGGTGGGTGGTATCGCGGCCACCGCGATGGCGCTCCGCTTCAGCTCATTCGGTTGGATGGAAAGCGCAGTCGTGATTACTGCGGGTCTGATCGCGGGCTTCGTATCTGGTGGCATCTTGTTCTGCGCCGTCAAGCGCGATGTAGAGGAGATTCGCGTTGCACTCGCCGCGCAGATTCCGGACCCGGAAGTGCGCCGCGCGCTACTGAAGCCGGTTTCGCTCCGGAGCAAGATGATCTACGGCGCGATGAGTATGACGGCCATTCCGATGATGGTCGCGCTGGTATTCTTTTCGGTGAAGATGAGCAGCAACTCCGAAGACGTTGCTTTGCATTGGCAAAGCGGTGTCCTCGATGCATTGGTGGGCCGAATCGACGAGCAGGAACTCGATGCTGTCGTGACTTCGGTGCTCGGTGACCGGTCGGCCCTCCTGGCGCCCCTGGACGTCACGTTACTCGACTTCACGGCGCCCGACGTAGGCGGGCGCGGGACGCTCGATGCCCAGCTCATCGCGGAAATCAGGACCGAGCGCGAGAAAGGCGTTGAAAACGGTAGCCGCGGGTCTCAGATCTTCGGGCGATTCTTTTCGTGGCGAACTCTCGAGAACGGCAATGTTCTCGTGGTGTCCACGCCTCGCCGTGCGATGGTGTTCGAGACGGGGCGAGCCTGGTTCGAATACGCTGGTCTGCTCGCGATCGCGATCGCAATCGGTGGTCTACTGGCGTGGTTGATCTCGGGCGACATCATCCGAGGGTTGGATCAGCTGAATGCGGAAGTTGCGCGGATGGCTTCTGGCGATCTTTGCCGGGGCCGCGTCTTCGACTCCGAGGATGAAATTGGGGACCTCTCGAGGTCCTTCGAGTCCATGGTCGAATCGCTTCGCTCGACGCTATCTCGGATCTTCGGGGCGGCTGATCAGCTCGAAAATACCGCCGCGGAAATGGCATCGATTTCAGAGCAGGTGGCTGCGGTTACAGCGGACCAGGTTTCTGGCATTCAGCAAGCGGCGCTTTCCACGGAGGCGATCGACAGCCAGGTGCGGGGGATCGCGGATTCCGCGGCAGTGCTCAACGGCTCGGTCGAGGAGTCGTCCAGCTCGATTCTGGAGCTGGGCGCCGCAGGCGACGATCTGAACGAAACTGCAGTGACACTGTCCGAGAAGGTCGACGAAGTCTCCACATCGATGGAGCAGATCGTTCGAAGTGTCAGTCAGGTCGTGGAAAGCACGCTGTCACTTTCCGACGCCGCATCGGAAACGTCGTCATCGATGGAGTTGATGGCCAGTTCCCTGATGGAAGTAGACGAGAGCGCCGAAGAGTCGGCTCGATTGTCCAATTACGTCGTTTCGACAGCCGAGAGCGGGCAGGAAAAAGTCCGACAAACCATCGACGGTATGGATGCGATCCGGCTCGCTACCGAAACTGCCGAGAAGGTGATTCGAAATCTCGGCGGACGAACGAAGGAAATCGGCGCAATCGTCGACGTGATCGATGACGTAGCGGACGAGACGAATCTTCTCGCGCTGAATGCCGCAATCATTGCTGCACAGGCTGGAGAGCACGGACGTGCATTCTCGGTCGTGGCGGACGAGATCAAGGATCTGGCCGATCGGGTGTTGGCCTCCACGAAGGAGATCGCAGAGTTGATTCGCGCTGTCCAGGAAGAGGGGGCGAACGCGATCGGAGCGATCGAGACCGGAACCGAAAGCGTGGCGTCCGGGGTCGATCTTTCTGCGGAGGCGGGTGTTTCGCTCGAGGAGATCACACGCGCTTCACGGGATAGCGGTGCGCGCATCCAGGGGATCCTCACGGCGGTACGCGCTCAGGCGCGCGCGGCTTCCCACGTAGTCGAGTTGATGGAGAAGGTCCGCGGCGGTGTAGATGAGATTCGCAACGCTGCGACGGAACAGGAGCGTGGAAACACGATCGTCTATCGCAGCACGACCGCGATGCGTGACGTCGCCCAGCAGGTGCGCACGACGACCGAAGAGCAGTCTCGCGGCTCGGGGCGGATTCGGGAGAGCGTCGAGGGGCAGCGAGACGCGGTCGAGCAGATCAATCAGGCGCTGCAGGAGCAGGCGGCGGCGTGTCGATCGGCCGTGGAATTCATCGAGGAAATTTTTGCGCAGACCCGGGCAAACGAAGAGTCCGCGCGTCGCATGGATGAAGCCTCGAAGGGGTTGTTGAAGCAGTCAGCCGACCTCAGAGAAGATGTGCACCGATTTCGGCTCTGACGCGGTGAGCGTTGATGAGGGGACCATGATAGCGGTAGTCAGGGATTGCAAAGTTGGAGAGGCGCAATGATCGTTGCTTGCCCCGGATGTAGTGCGCGCTATCAAATCGAACCGGATCGCCTGCGACCCGAGGGAGTGCGGTTGCGGTGTACTCGCTGTGAAGCGGTATTCCGGGTGAGCCCGCCTCCGGCCTCAGCCGCGGGCCAATCTCCCGCTGCACCGACGCCGTCGGCTCCGATACCGCAGCCCGAAGCCCCCAAAGAGCCCGCACCCTCTGTGTCGCCGCCCATGTCGCGCCCGGCACAGCCGGTTCTCCAGTCCCCTCCGGTCGATCGGGAGCGGATGGTTTTGATCGCAGACCCCGAGGTCGAGCAGGGCAAGTCGACCGCCAGCGCTCTGGCCCAGTGGGGGCTCCAGCCGGCGCTGGTCCACGACGGAGTCGAGGCCATCATGGCGATCCAGAGATTGTTGCCGCGGGCCATCGTGATCGACGCGGCTCTACCGAAAATGTTCGGCTTCCAGATCTGCGAGATCGTGAAGCGAAACGAAAGCCTGCGCGACATACATGTGGTGCTCGTGGGTGCGATTCACGATCGAACCCGTTACCGACGCCCACCCGAAGAGATCTACGGTGCCGATGCGTACATCGAGCGCCAGGAACTCCCCGATTCGCTTCGATCCCTGCTCCAGGGATTCGGAATGCTTTCTGCTGCTCCGCAACCGCCGCCGGTTTCAGCCGCCGCTGCCGCGCCATCGACTCCGTCCGTGGCCGCCCCCGCCCCGGAAGCGGCACCCCCGCCGGCCACGGCCCCGGCCCCGACTCCGGCACCGGTCGCTCCGCCGGTGATGGCACCCATCGTGGAGGCGATACCCGAACCCGAGATTCCCGCGGCGCCCGAGATTCCAGAATCGGTCGGTTCAGTCGAACCCCCGGTGGCAGCGAAGACTCCAGAAGGTGTTGTTCATTTCGAGCCGACATCCGGTGGGTCCGAAGTCGACGAGCGAATCGAGCAGGCAGAGCGGCTGGCGCGAATCGTGGTGTCGGACATCGTTCTCTACAGCAAGGAGAAGTTCGAGGCCGCGGTCGAGGCGGGCAATGTTCTCGAAGCCATGCAGCCTGAGATCGCGGAGGGGCGTTCACTCTTCACGGCTCGGGTTGATCCTTCGATCCAGGAAATGCGGGATTTTCTGCAGGAAGAGTTGCTTCGGGTGGCGGCAGCGCGAGGCAAGCCATGAGTCTGGAATTCGACGAGAGGGATCGCGAAAGCATCATCCAGGACATTCGAAGCGACGACGAGGAAGTTCGCCGCCTGGCCGTTGAGCGCGTCGATGCGCTCTCCGCAGAGGAGGCGATTCGCCATTTGATCGAATGCCTCGGTGATTCGAGTTGGCGGGTGCGAAAGGCTTCGATCGAGCGACTTGTCGCGCGCAGTGAAACGGATGATGTGGCAAACGCTCTCGTTGGTGCACTCGGAGACGGTGAGAATCCCGGACGGCGGAACGCCGCAGTGGATGCTCTCATACACTTCGGAGGCAAGGCGATTCCAGCGCTTCTCGCGGAACGTTCGAGTGTCGATGTCGATGTGCGAAAACTGGTAGTCGATGCCCTTGCGGGCATTGCGGATTCACGTGCCAGCGAACCGCTCCAGGAGATGCTCGAGGATCCTGATCCCAATGTCCGCGCATCGGCGGCGGACGCACTCGGTGCGATCGGTGGAGATGACGTGTCGGCGGCCTTGATCGCCAAGGCGGCCGACAGCGAAGAGGATCAGCTGGTGCGGTTCTCAGCGATCCACGCGCTGAATGTGTTGGAGTTTCCGGTTCGCGCGAATGATCTCGGATCCGTATTGGACGATCCGATTCTCGGTCACGCAGGTCTGTCGCTGCTCGGTCGCGCCGAAGGCGACGAAGAGGGTATTTCGATCCTTCTCAAGGCGCTCGGCTCTGGCTCCCGCTCCACCCGTGAGGCTTCGATACGCTCACTGCTGAGGATCGTCGGGCAGATCGGTCCCGAACAGAACGATTCGCTGATTGCGCGAATTCGAGCTGCCGCCGTCGCGAGTGGTCTCGTGGTTGCAAGCGCAGTCGAGCGGATGCCCGAAGCGGATCTCTCGACGAAGTTGATCCTGATTCAATTTCTCGGGATCGTGGCGACACCCAGTGCGGTCATTCCCATCCTGCTGGCTGGGCGTGACGAGGCGCTCTCTGAAGCATCGCTCTCGATCCTCGAGTCCCTGGGCGACGTCGCTGAAAGAATCATCGACTCGGAGTGGTCGAATCTGGACGCCGACTCCAGGCGAGACGCTTGCCTGCTGTTCGGTGGAACCGCTGGAGAGGCGAGTGCCGCGCGTCTGCTTTCGTCGCTCGAGGATCCGTCGAGTGAGACCCGGTCCGCTGCTGCACGCTCGATCGGTCGTAGAGGCCTCGATTCGGGGCTGGCGCCACTCGTGGTGCGACTCGCCGCCGCAGCGGTTGAGGATGACTTCGAAGGAGAAGAAGAACTCGCGGCGATTACCGATGGCCTGATCGCGCTCGCGGCGCCCGGACCCAGGACGGGAACTGCGGTGACTGCAAGAGCGATCGAACTCTTGACGGCTTGCCTCGACGGAGCCGCAGAGAGCGTTCGAATCGCGGTTGCCACGGTCATTGGCCGCATCGGCCGCTCCGAGGATTCGCAAATCGTCAGCTTTCTGATGAAGGATGCCAGTTCGTCCGTCCGACGCGCGTCGGTCGAGGCGCTCGCGCGGCTCGAGCCCGGAACCGCCGCGGAGCCGCTTCGGCTTGCCCTCGCAGACGAATCGCCGATGGTTCGAATCGCGGCGGCGCGTGCGCTGGGCGCATCCGAGAACATCGAAGTCGTCGACGACTTGAGGCGGCTCGCGGATGACGAAGACTCGGGAGTTCGCGCTGCGGCGGTCCGGTCCGTGGTTTTTCGTTTCAGCCAATCGAGCACCGACCAGAGTCGGAGCGAGATGTTGCAGGTGATCGATGCCGCTCTGGCCGACGAGCCTCGGGTAGCGCTCGCCGCGCTCGAAGCGCTCTGCGAGGTGGGCGGCGTCGCAGCGGAGCGCGCGGTGGGGATCCTGGACCGACCGGAACCCGAACTGGTTCGCGCGGCGATTCGCTGCGTCGGCCTCCATTCGGATCCGAGCGGCCTGGAAGCACTCTTTCCGCTGATCGGGCATCCCGATTGGTCGGTCCGCGCGGAAGCGATCCAGACGGTTTCCGATCGCCGCTCGATTCGCGCCGTGCCCGCGATTCTTCGCCGCCTGGATGTGGAGCAAGATGACTTCGTTCGCGACGTGACGCTCTCGGCCCTCAAACGTCTCGAAGGCGAGGTCGGATGAACTCCCCGCTCGCAAACGACGGCCTGACGCTCACGGACGCCGAATTTCGGATGTTCGCTGAACTCATTCGCGAGCACGCCGGACTCGATTTCAACGAGTCTTCGCGCTTCCTGCTCGAGCGGCGCCTGGCCCGCAGAATTCGCGAGTTGGAACTCGGAAGTGTCTCCGCTTACCACTATCACATTCGCAATGGCAACAGCGGATCCGATGAGCTCCCGAATCTGATCGACGAGTTGACGACCAACGAGACCTATTTCTTTCGCGAGTACAGCCAGCTTCGCGCGCTGATCGATGAGATCATCGAAGAACTCCAGCTCGATCGCGAGAAGCGGGGTGGCCGACCCATCACCATCTGGTCGGCTGGATGCTCGAGCGGTGAAGAGCCCTACAGCATCGCGATGCTCGCGCGCGAGGCTGGCCTGAAGCCCGGCTCCGACGTTCACGTATATGCTTCCGACATCTCTCGCAGAATGCTGCGCAAGGCGCGCAAGGGGATCTATCGCGAAGCGTCATTTCGGGGAACCGATCCGCACCTGCGCGACAAATATTTCATCGAAAAAGATCGACTCTGGCAGATATCCGATGACCTCAAGCGAGACGTCGACTTCATTCATCTGAATCTGCTGGACAACTCGAAGATTGCGCTTCTCAGGACCATGGATGTGATCCTCTGTCGAAACGTGATCATCTATTTCAACATCGACACCAAATGCCAGGTCGTTCGGACCTTTTACGAGAAGCTTCGTCCGGGTGGACATCTCCTGCTCGGCCACTCGGAGTCCCTGATCAATCTGTCGACTTCATTCGAGTTGCGCCATCTGCGGCGCGACCTGGTCTATCGCCGTCCGCTGCCCGGCATGGCGTCAGAGGATCCGTGGAACATCGCCGCTGCTGCGGCGATTGCCCGCAGCGATCACGACGGGATCGACAAATGATGGCGCGCTCATTGATTCGAGTACTGGTGATCGATGATTCTGCATTCAGCCGGCAGGCGATCACGCGTATGCTCGACGCCTCGCCGCTGGTCGAGGTCGTCGGCGTCGCGCGCGATGGTGAGGAGGCGCTGCGCAAGACCTTCGAGCTGCAACCGGATCTGATTACCGTCGACCTCGAGATGCCGCGCATGGACGGATTCACCTTCCTCCGGGTCGTGATGAGCAAGCGCCCGACGCCAGTGATCGTCGTCAGCGGCCGCACCGGAGAAGAAGACGTGTTCCGCGCTCTCGAGCTTGGAGCGGTCGACTTCGTCTGCAAGCCGAGCCCTCGCGCGACGCCGGAGCTCAACAACATCGAGCACGAGCTGGTTCGGAAGGTGCATGCGATTCGCGATCTGAGGATCGAAAAGGTCCAGACGCGAATTGGGTCGACTCCTGCGCTGGTCCAGGAGGGAGGCGTCCTTCCATCGTCGATGCCGAAGGTCGTTGCCATTGGATCTTCGACGGGAGGCCCCGCTTCGCTGATGCAGGTTTTCAGCGCATTTGCAGACGCGCCCCAATGCTCATTCGTGGTCGCCCAGCACATGCCCGCGGGATTTACGCGCGGGTTCGCGGAACGCATCGATCGTCTGACTCGGCTGCGCGGGATCGAAGCTGAAGGCGGAGAGACCTTGTCGCCCGGGACGGTGCTGATTGCGCCCGGTGGCAAACACCTGGAACTCGAAAACATCGGGGGACGTGTCGTGACGAGATTGATCGCCGCCGATAGTCGAGACAAATATACGCCCTCGGTGGATCGTCTGTTCGAGAGTGCAGCGAAACACGTCGGAGCGGATCTGCTCGCAGTCGTGCTCACTGGAATGGGTGATGACGGCAGGGAAGGTGTTCGCTCGGTGCATCTGGGCGGGGGCAGTGTCATCGCAGAATCGGAAAGTACTGCAGTCATTTTCGGCATGCCTCAGCAGGCCATTCGAACGGGTCTCGTCGATCAAGTGCTTCCGTTGGGAGAAATCGCTGGAGCAATCCAGATGGGATACCGAACTTCGTCGAGACGGGGACAGGATCATGAGGAAACGTCATGAGTGGTGATCGCAAAGATCCCTTCAGCCGCGGAGAAGAGTTCCTGCAACTCTTTTCTCGGGGCGCTGAGTTCACCAAGGAGCTCCTCGTCGAGAACGAGCGCTTGCGCGCAAATCTGGCCGGTCTCGAACAGGAGCAGACCGACGCGTCGAAGACGCCCGAAGAGTGGGACAAGTATCGCGAAGAACTGCAATCGCGATTGCAGGACCTGGAGGAGGAGTGCGAGAGCGTTCGGATGCGGCTGCATCAGGTGGAAGAGGAAAATCAGCAGTTTGCGGCTCGCTACCTCGAGGTTGAGGAAGAAAACAACAACCTCGCGAATCTATACGTGGCCAGCTACCAGCTTCATTCGACGCTCGACCTCGACGAGGTATTGAAGGTCATCGTGGAGATCGTCATCAATCTGGTCGGTGCAGAGGTCTTCGCCGTGTATTTGCTGGATGGCGATTCGGGAGAGCTCGATGTGGCGGTTTCGGAAGGAGCCGAGTCTTCCGAATTTCCGAGTTGCTCGAAGCCCGGTGGCATCATGGCGAAATCCCTGGAGACCGCAGAGCCTCTGTGTGGAGATCCCACGCAGCCGCCCAATCTCGCGGAGCCGATCGTTTGCATCCCGCTGATCGTCCAGGATCGACCGATTGGCCTGATCGGGATCTTCGCCTTGCTTCAGCAGAAAGACGGTTTCTCGGCTCTCGATCACGAATTGTTCTCGGTGATGGGTGGGCACGCGTCAACCGCGCTATTCGCGGCGCGCCTCTACTCGCAGTCGGAGCGGAAACTGAACACGATCCAGGGATTCATCGATCTTTTGACGAAGTGACAAACAGCTCGCGTCATCGACGCGGAGCATGGAGTTGAGCATGGACCGGAAAAGAATCCTGATAGTCGAAGACAGCCCGACGATGCGACAGTTGCTGGTGTTCGCTCTTCGTCGCATGAAAGATGTCGACATCGTCGAAGCCCAGGACGGAATGGACGGGCTTCGCAAGGTGTCGAGCGATCATTTCGATCTGGCTCTGATCGACATCAACATGCCGGTAATGGATGGTCTCAAGCTGATCAGCCTGATTCGGGGTGAAGAAAGCCTTCGCAGCATTCCGATCGTGGTGATCACCACCGAGGGCGCGAAGGAAGATCGCGAGCGGGCGCTCTCACTGGGGGCAAACGAGTATCTCACGAAACCCATTCAAGCGAATCATGTGCTGACGGTCGTGAAGAGCCTACTGAAGGGCGAGGCGCCCGCTTGAGGTTTGGCGACCTGGCAGCACATCGAGAACCTTAGGCTCTCGACCGGATAGACGGCTCTCGCAACAACTCCTCGGGTTCCAACCCCCATTTCCAGCACTCCCAGCACTCCCCAACGGTCGGTTTTCGACCACTCCCGAATCCTGCGGCGCGGTTGCTGTGGTATACCTGCGCGGTGAATCGAAAAACGGCGATCGATGGGTTCTGGCTGGTGGCCTTGGCGATCATTCAGCTCGCCGGATCCGGTTGCGGCTACAAACTGATCAACTACGACGAGCCGATCGCGAACCTCGGCTCGGTGGCGATTCAAACCTTCCAGAACGAGTCCTACGAGCCCGGTGTCGAGTTCGTCGTGGCGGATGCCCTGCGCCGGGAATTCTTGCGACGCGGTGCGGTGGTGTTGGTCGACGAAGCGATCGATGCCGACCTGGTCGTGTCGGGCGTCGTTGAGCCGCTCGTCACGAGAACCCGGAGTTTTTCATCCATCGCGCTTGCACTCGAGTGGGAAGTTACGCTTCGGCTGGCTGTCGACGCAGAGTGGTCCGACGGTACCAGGACGCGCCTGGATGAGGGCGGGACTCGGGCTACGGAGCGTTACCTGGCGAGTGCCGATATCGAGGCAACCCGAAAGAATCGCGACGAAGCGATTCGGACGCTGGCGTCGGGAATCGCTTCACACGTCCACGACATGCTCTACGAGCTCTACCTACCATGACCCTCGATGACCTCTGCGCTGAACTCGAGGCAGGTCGTGTGCGCTCCAGCTACCTCGTCGTGGGTGCAGAGCCCCTGTTGCGCGACGACGCGCTGGAGGCGATCCAACTTGCCACACTTGCAGACGGCCCCTCGGATTTCGACTGCGAGCGGCTCGATGGCGAGACGGTTACAGCCGCCGCATTGCTCGATGCGGTGGGAACGCTGCCGGTGTTGGCCCCGAGACGTCTCGTCGTGCTGCGCGAACCCGAGTCCACACGCGCCAAGGCGCGTGGGCTCACGGACGCACTCGCGGACGCACTGGCCGCGCTGAAAGACAGTCGCGACACCGTCCTCGTCGTCCTCGCGGAGAAGGTGGACGGGCGCTCCCGCTGGGTGAAGGCTTTTGGCAGTGCTGCCGTGGTGCGCTGTGAGCCACCGCGAAAAGGAGCGGCGCTTTCCGCTTTCATTGCGGCCGAGGCGAGTCGGCAAGGAGTCGCGCTCGAGCGAGCCGCGATTGCATTGCTCGCAGAGCGGACGGGCCCGCAGTTGTTGGTGCTACGGCAGGAGATCGCGAAGGCCGCTCTCTTCGCCGGCCCGGGCGAAAAGGTCAAAGCGAAGCACGTCGCGGAGTCGACGAGCGACGTCGCCGAAGAGCCCATCTGGGATCTCACCGACGCCATCGGGGAAGGGCGTTGTGGCGACGCGCTGGTCGTGCTCGGGAAAATGTTGCGCGCGGGAAGTGCACCGCCCGCGATTCTGGGTGCGTTCGTCACCCACTTCCGGAAGCTGACGAGCATACGCAACGGCGGTGTCGTCGCAGGAGCGCCCTTCTTGATCCGCAAACTGGAGGGCCAGTCGGGCCGATTCAGCCCGGGGCGCCTGCTCTCGTGCCTCGCCGCGATTCACCAGACCGATCTCGCCCTCAAGGGCGCCGGGGGACTCCAGCCAGAACTCGCGTTGGAACGGCTGGTGATCGCGCTCGCCAGCTGACGCTGATTCATCGCAGGCTTGCGCCCGCGGCGACCGGCGCGCGCGACGGTCGTTGGCTAGACGGGATTGGGTGCGGCGGAAGTCGTTTCGCGAGATCAGGTCGAGGCGAGTCGATTCTGACCCTTGGCGAGCCGTGAGACTTGTCGGCTCGCGCGCTTCTTCGGGATCGCTCCCTTCGATGCGGCGCGGCGCAGAACGCCCTCGGCGAGCTTGATTGCCGAAGCCGTCTCTCCTGCATCACCCGCGTCCAGCGCGGTTCGAGCACTCTTGACCGCCGACTTGACCCGGCTGCGGGTGTGGCGATTGCGCTCGGTGCGCTTGAGTGTCTGGCGAGCCCTTTTCTTTGCCGATTTGTGATTTGCCACAGAATCTCTCTCTCGGAATTAACGGGGGCCGATCATAGGGAGCGCAGGCCCCGGTGTCGACGGGAGCCGCCCCGGGGTCTGGGGGCCGGCGCCCAGCTGGAGCCGCCATCCAGCCCCGACCGGGCCTTCAGGGGGGGGCCAGAACCACCGATAAGCACCGCGGACCGGTGGGTTCCGGGGAGGGCGCGGTGAGGGGGAGCAAGAGTCGGGTCGTAGCCCTTGCGGCAGTCGGAGGCTGCTTCCTGGCATTTTGGGCACCCGCGAGCGCGCAGAGCCCCGCGCCCCAGGCCCAGGAGGAGGCCGTTCAGGCGGCTTCCGACCTGGGTTCTACGGGCCCGGACGGGGAATCCCCTGCTGAATCGGTCGTGGGGCCGGATCTCCAGGCGCAAGGCCTGGATCCGGCACCGCCGGTGGACATCGCGAGCCATCTGGACCGAACCGCAGCGGCCGTTCGGCTCGCCTGGCGGGCCGAGGCCGAAGGTCCAGCCGAGCGCGCCCGCCGCGCCCGCCGCGTGGCGCTCCATCACGGGATGTGGAACTTCGATCCCGCCGCGCGCACGCTGATCGGCCCCGGGCTGAAAGGGGCCGGTCTCGAGCAGGCGCAGGCGGCGGTCGTGCTCTCCCCCGATCTGCCGGCAGCCCGAATGGCATTGGCCCGGGAAATCTGGATGGAGGGTGGTTCGCCGATCGTCGCGGTGCGGACGGCAGCTGGCGCACTGCTTGCCATACCTAGACACTTCGAAGCGTCGATCTGGTTTCTGGCGACGACCCTCTACATCTGTACGCTGGCCCTGATTGCCGGCGGGCTGTTGACGATTGCCATCTACGGCGCCTTCGCGTTCTTTCACGCAGCCCACGACATCGGGGATCTGGTTTCGTCAGCGATGCCCAGCTTCGCCCGCGCAGCGCTGCTCGGTTCGGTGATTCTCGCGCCGCTCGCTTTGCAGCAGGGCTTGCTCGGGCTCATCCTGACACTATTTGCAGTTGCCTTGATCTACGGAGCCGTTCGCCAGCGTATCGTCTTGTGTGTGGCGGCAATCGCGGTTCTCGTTGGCGTGTTCCCGATGGCGCGGCTCGTGGGGGCGCTGCTCACGGCCTATGCCGAAGATCCGATCGAGGCGGCGATTTTTGCGACCGACGGATTTGCGTTGCCTGGTGACATCCACCTGCTCGAGTCGGCGACGGAAAGCGATCCGATGGCCGCCATGGCGTTGGCCATAGCGGCCCGCCGAGCGGGCAATCTGCCCGATTCCGACGCGCGATATCGACGTTTGCTCCAGCAGGAGCCCGCCAATTACACCGCCGCCAACAACGCCGCGAATGTGAATGTGGAACTCAATCAACTGGAGAGTGCGATCGACCTCTACCGCCAGTCGGCGGAAGCGCATGACTCGGCGACCGTGCGCTTCAATCTCTCGCAGGCCCAGGGGCAGGCATTCAAATTGGACGACGTCGGCCCGTCCCTGGCCGCCGCACAGCGGCTGGATTCCGAGAAAGTCGCTGAACTCACGCTGTTGCAGGGAAGCGACCTCGCGATGTTCACGATCGATTTCCCGCTGCCGCGCCGCATGCTTTGGGATCGGGTCCTCGTTGATGGTGCTGGCGAATCGTTCGCAACGGAACTCCTCTCGGCGATCGCGCCTGGAGTGCTAGGCCATAGCGCGCAGGTCTCGATTGGGGCATTCGCGTTGATCGCAATCCTCTCGCTGATGGGTGCTGGTCGGGTGAAGAGGTCTCGGTGGTGCAATCGATGCGGCAGAAGGATGTGCCCTCGTTGCGAACCAGAATTAGGTGACGAAACGGATTGTGAGAGTTGCAATCGACTCTTCAAGCACCCAGAGACGACCGATCGCGAGATGAGAGCGGCGCGCGTCAACGCGCTTCGCCTTCGCGAGCTGCGTTTGGCGCGCTTTCGGTTGGTCAGTTCGATTCTCCTCCCAGGGTTCGCGGGGGCGTTGTCGCGTTGTCCCTGGGCGAGTTTCATCGGATCTCTTTCTGCCGCGGTCGCAATCCTGGCGGTGGTCTGGCGCAACGGCGTTTCACCCGATCCGCTGCTGGCGG
>JAHEEJ010000344.1 GCA_024640705.1 Deltaproteobacteria bacterium | reverse complement strand
GGGATTTCGCGCGAGATGGACGCAGCGCGCTGGTCATCTCCCACGACCTCTCGCTGTGTGCGCGGGCCTCCGACCGCCTCGCGCTGCTTGCTGAAGGCCGGGTGCTCGACTGCGGCCGGCCAATCGACGTATTGACCCCCGAGAATCTGGTCGCCGCTTTCGGAATCCGCGCAGACGTGATCCGGGCACCCGATGGCAGCCCGCTGGTAATTCCCCGGAGCGCGACCTCGGACGCCATGAGCTAGCTTCGTCCGCCGCGCGACGGGTCCAGGAGGAAGAATGGCGGAAGTCAGCATTGCAACAGTCTCGGCACGGGAAATCCTGGACTCTCGCGGCAACCCCACGGTTGCAGTCGAAATCACCACTTCGCAGGGGCGGCGCGCGAGCGCGGCCGTTCCGTCCGGAGCGTCGACGGGTTCGCGCGAGGCGCTCGAGCTTCGCGACGGCGACCCGCATCGATATCGCGGCAAGGGTGTGCTCAAGGCCGTCGCGAACGCCAACGGCGAACTCGCACGGGAAGTGATCGGTCGCCCCCTCGGTGGACTCGACGAACAGGCTGCGTTGGATCGCGCGATGATCGAACTCGATGGTACGGACACAAAGTCGCGTCTCGGCGCGAACGCGATCCTGGGAATTTCGCTCGCTGCCGCCCACGCTGCGGCGGACGCAGCGGGCATGCCACTCTATCGGTTTCTCGGAGGTGACGCCGCGCAGCGGCTGCCGGCCCCGATGATGAACGTGTTGAACGGGGGTGCCCACGCGGACAACACCGTCGACCTGCAAGAATTCATGATCTTTCCCATCGGCGCTCCGAGCTTCTCCGAAGCGATCCGCTGGGGAACGGAGATCTTCCATACACTGCGGGATGTGCTTGCGGAGCGGGGGCTCGCAACCGCGGTCGGCGACGAGGGCGGTTTTGCACCCGATCTATCGAGTAACCGCGAAGCGATCGAATTGGTGCTCCGCGCGATCGAGAAGGCCGGCTACGAACCGGGGAGCCAGGTGGCGATCGCGCTCGACCCTGCTGCCAGCGAGTTCTACGAAGATGGGAAATACGTGTTGGCTGGAGAGGGCGCGACCAAGAGCCCCGAAGAGATGATCGCGTTCTGGGAAGATTGGGTGGCTCGCTATCCGATCCTCTCGATCGAAGACGGACTCGCCGAAGGGGACTGGACGGGTTGGTCGGCGCTGACGCGATCGCTGGGCGATCGAATCCAGCTCGTCGGTGACGATCTCTTCGTCACGAATCCAGCCATCCTCGATCGGGGGATTCGCGAGGGTGCCGCGAACGCGATCCTGATCAAGCTGAACCAGATCGGGACGCTCAGCGAAACCCTCGAAGCCATCCGGAGCGCACGCGCAGCGGGATTTGCGGCGGTGGTTTCCCACCGCTCGGGCGAGACCGAGGACACGTCGATCGCCGATCTCGCGGTGGGTTCGGACTGCGGCCAGATCAAGACGGGCTCTCTGTGCCGCACCGATCGGGTTTGCAAATACAATCGGCTGCTCTACATCGAGCAAGAGCTCGCGGATCGCGCCCGCTACGCGGCCGGCAGCGGGCTTTCCGGAGCTGCGGGTTGAGCGTGAAACCGCTTCGCAGTGCGCTGAGCGCGGCTGCCGCACTCTGCATCGCGGTGGCTGCGGCCGGCGCAGCGATCCCCAGCGCCGAAAAGATTGCGGATGCCGTCGCCGAAACAAATCGCCTCTCGGGTCGCTCGGCTCCCGTGCTGCTGGAGGTCAGGCTCCGGATCGGCGACGGCGAGCCGGTTGCAACGGGCCTACTGGCAAGCCACCCGACCGGCCTGGCACGGCTCGAGTTGAGGAGCCACCGCGGCTTCGTCGAGCGGCATCTGTTGCAGGGCAACTCCTACACGGCGAGTCGGGATGGCCAGATCCTGGAGTCCCCTCACCCATTCCTTCCTCCCACTTTCTTTCTCCAGGCCCAGTCGGGCGCCGCGTTTCGGGCTGCACTCGAGAGTTATGGAGTGGTCTCTGGAGAAGTGGTTCTGGGCCGCGTCGGCGATCGCGACTGTTACGTGTTCGGCGGCCGACTACCGCGCGGCCCGAACGGAGAAGAGCCGATGCTGCCATCCGTGTGGGTCGATCTGGAGAGCTACCAGATCGTCCAGATCGATCGCCCCGGCGGCGTCCGGTATCGCTTTGGTCCGACCACGCTCTTCGATGGAATCCAGGCGCCGAGCTGGATCGAAGTCACGGCGCCCGGCCAGCCCGCTGCCCGGCTCGATGTGGTGCGTGTCGCCCCCGCGACCGCCCCGGCCGCCGCGTTCGGGATGGACTGGCTGATCGCCCCCGCCAGCCCCTGAGCGCCCTCGCGAAGGCGGAGGTGGAATTTTTTCGCGGCTTCGCAATTCAGGGCTAATGGAAATCAGCAGCAATACCGAACAGTCCTCATGAAGGTCGGTGGGGCGAAATCCCCAGCGATTCGAGTGATTTCGGAGGCCGGCCTTCACATTGCCGAGCACGCGCTTGCGCCGGGGGGCGGAGGCGAGCGACCGGCCGATGTCGGAGGATGGGATGGCATCCAAACAGCAATTGAACGTTCTCGTCGTCGATCACGACGAGGGAAGCAACGTACAGATCAAGGACGTGCTGACCAGCGAGGGTTACCAGGCGGAAGTGCTGAACGACTCCGAGCAGGTGGTCGAAGCCGTCAAGCAGGGTCGCTATCAGATGGTGATCCTGGACGTCTCACCGCCCGAGGGCCGTGGCATCGAGTTGCTCGAGCGAATCCGCGCCGCGGATTCCGACATCTGCGTGATCGCAATGACGGGCCTTCCGACGGTCGAAGCCGCGGTTCGCACGCTCAAGAACCACGCATTCGACTATCTCCAGAAGCCCCTGGAGGTGAGTGAACTCCGCGCGGTGGTCCAAAGCGCGATTCGCGAAAAGGGTTTGCTCGTCGACCTCGAAACCCGACTCAACCAGGTGGTCGGCAAACGGCTGCGCGAGAAGCGCTCCGCAGCGCAGCTCACCCTGAAGCAGCTCGCCAACCGAACCGGCCTTTCCGTCAGCCTGATCTCGCAGATCGAGCTGGGAAAGAGCGCGGCTTCGATGTCGACGCTTCACAAGCTCGCCACCGCACTGCAGGTTCGGATGACCTACTTCTTCGAGACCGTCTAACTGCCCGCGCAGACCCGCTGGGTGGCGCGCTGCGCACCACCGGCGGGGGCCCAGTTGGCCGGGTGGGTATTGCGCGGACGCGCAGACCCGCTGGGTGGCGCGCTGCGCACCACCGGCGGGGGCCCAGTTGGCCGGGTGGGGGATTCTGGGCGGGCGGCGGAAGTTTGCCGCCCGCCGGAAATCGCGCTGCGCGTTGCTGTCAGTCGCTGTGGTCGGCCTTTACGGTCAGCACCGGGCAAGGCGCCTTCTGGACGACGCGCTCCGCGATGCTCCCGAGCAACATGTGCTTGAGGCCCGAAAGGCCGTGGGTGCCGATCACGATCAGGTCGGCGGCGCGCTCGGTGGCCTCGTCGACGATCGCGGTCGCCGCGTAGCCTTCCCGGACGACCGACTCGACCGCGTGCCCATCTTTGCGAAGTTCGGTTTCGTAGCGGGCGAGCGACGCCTGCGCCTCGGTCTTCACGCTCGCCCAGAAGTCTGGCGGCAGGTAGGCACCCTCGAATTGTTGAAACTCGACGGGCAGATGATAGGCGTGAAACAGAACCAACTTGCTTTGTCCCCTGGCGGCGAGGTGCGCCGCCCACTCGATGGTCGCGCCGGCGCTGTGCGAAAAATCGATCGGGACGAGGATCGTGCGAATTTCGATAGTCATTTGAAAAGCCTGCCATTCCAATGGCGGTTTCGTCCAGTAGTATTTGACGAGCGCCGGGCACCGTCTTACCGTGTTGCGCCTCCGGAGACAACCAACCGGATCGTGGGGCCGTAGCTCAATTGGGAGAGCGCCGCGTTCGCAACGCGGAGGTTGGCGGTTCGATCCCGCTCGGCTCCAC
>JAHEEJ010000343.1 GCA_024640705.1 Deltaproteobacteria bacterium | reverse complement strand
TTGAGTTCGGGCCTGGAGCACTATGACGTGATCTCCACGCTTGGTATCGTGCGCGATGTTCCTGAAGGACTCACCGATCTGTACGGCTCTCTCGAACACATCTCCAACACCACCAAACCGCTTGTGCTGCTGGTCTCGGACGAAAAACAATTTTCGAACGTTTTGAAGCTGTTCGAACGGCTTCACGGTGATCTGGGCGACAAGCCATTCATCATCCCGTATTTCAATCCCGTCACTCCGCTGGTGATGAACGCCGGCACGGTGGACAAAATGAAGCTGTCCATCGAGCGTGGACTGCCGGTCATTTTTTCCAATTACGGCATGGCGGGCGCGTCCACGCCGCTCACGCCCGCAGGAACGCTCACGTTGCTCATGGCAGAGCTGCTCGCAGGGCTGGTCATCAGCCAGGCGATCAAGAAAGGCGCGCCGATCCTGCTCGGCATGCTGCCCGTCTATTTCGACATGCGCACCATGCTCAATTTCTATGATCCACAAACCATCCTGATCAGCATCGCCTGTTCCGAAATGCTGAAACATTACGGCATCCCTCACTGCTCGACGTCGGGCAGCGGCGCCGGCTGGGGCATGGATCTGATCGCCGCCGACACCTATTGGATGAACACGCTCCCGCTGCTTCTCTCGAACGGGCACCTCGCTCCCTTTGTCGGAGATTCTCATGGGTCGAAATCCATCTCGCCAACTACGATCGTTCACGTCCACGAGATCATCGATCAAGCGCTGCGACTCAGCGACGGCTTCCAACTCGACGAGATCAACGCCGACCTCAACGAAATTGCCAATGTTGGACCGGGCAAAAACTTCTTGAACCAACCTTCTACTTTGAAGAATTACAAGGATTGTTATTACACCAGCGAGATCTATCCACATTACATCATGGAAAAATGGCAGGAGGCTGGCTCGCCATCTGCCCGTCGAGTCCTGCGCGAAAAGACGCAGGATTTGATCGCATCCGCGCCGATCCCCGATGACTATTCCGATTTGATGGAAAAAGGTGAAGCGTTCATCAAGAAATCTACACCTTGATATTACGCTTGTGGGCGATGTGCCTCGAGTGAAAACCAAAAAACATACCGACCGAAGACGATGACCAGTACCACGAATATTGGTTCACGATATTGGAACTCATGCGCGTGAACCTCGCCCCACAAAGAGGGCGGTCCGCCACAAACAGATCGCGCAGACAAGCGGCGTACAAATGAGGTGCTGGCGCAATACAGAAAGAACGGCTGCGTTTTCGCGAGACCTGATCAGGCTGATTATGTGAAATCGGCCTCAGACGCGCCCAGCGGGCCCGTGATCTGACTCCGCTTTCATGCGCCGGGCCCCTTTGCGGCGTCAGAAACCTTGACGACATACAACGCGTTCGATTCTCAGCGGCACTGGGGATAAACGATCGCCTTGCACTCTTCCGGCAGGCCCGCGTAGTCCTGTGGCGTAAACAGCATGTTGGGAGCGAAATTCGCGAGTCCCACACAGATCTTCGCGTTGGTTGGAGCGGATTCTGGCAAACTCGTCGGAAAACAGTCGGCATTCGTCAAAGAATCGCCGCTGTCACGAGCGCGGAACGGACAACTTTCGTTGGCATCTCGATCGTCGGCTCGATCGCAGTCCAGATTCAGGTCATCGAACGCATTGACCTTCACGCAGGCCGCGCAACGGGCCGCCGCGATCACGCAAGCCTCGACCCCGGCGAGGCTCGGATCTCCCTCCCCGCAACGGCCCGGAAAGATCGAAGCGGGGGCGACCGACAGCGCAGCGCATCTCCGATCGACGCCCCTCTCGAGTGCGCCCTGGATCTTCTCGACTCGGTCGTTCGACGCGAAAACGGTCCATAGCGCCTCTTCCAGCGCGGCGTCACCGTCCATCGTCTCGTCCTTGAGGGCGCGCTTCGCAACCTTGTTGAGCTCCTTCACGACGTTGCTCTCGAGCTTGCCCGCCTGCTTGAGCATTTCGCGCTGACACCGTGCGACGCCCTTATCATCGGCTTTGGTCGCGAGGTTGGCTCTGGCCGTCGGAGACCAACCGAAGATCTGGTCACTCAGATCCAACGCGACCCTCACGGCGGCTGCATTGACAGCCCCCGCCGCGACGTGGGTGAAGCGCGTCGGGGCATCGGATCGGTCGCACTTCGAAGCCTCCCGCGTGATTGTCCTCTCCCTGGCCCGCTGCACCCTGCCCTTGCGGTCCGCAGTCGTGCAGCGGCTGAATGTCATCGGCGCAACGAGCTTGCCATTCTGGAAGTCCATCAAGCACCGCTCGTTTTCCTTGAGCTGCATCTTGTTGACCTTCTCGCCGTTCCTGCCCATCTCGTCGACGCACGCGAGCTGGGCGGCATCCAGGCTCAGCCATCGCCAAGGCGCCGGTACGATCGCAAACCGCCCTGCGAACGGCGTCTGGATCTGCACCATGTTGTGTTCGGGGAACACTTTCCAACTGGACTGCTTGTAGGCGCCCGCAACGGGATCGTAATAACGCGTCTGCAGATCTCCCTCGCGAATGTCTGTGCCATCGAGGTAACCGTCCTGGTCGAAATCGGAATACGACACGAGCAGGCCGGCCAGGTGGTCCTCTTCCAGATCGGTTTCACCGCTCTGGAACGAGAAATCGATGAACATCCCGAGGCTGCGATCGACGGGGTCGAGCCGCGCTGTTTCACCCGCTGAATCTGGAAAGGCGAGGATCGCAGTATCCGCGGTTGGAATCAGCGCGCCAGCGGGGATCCACAATTCGGCAGCCGTGCTGGTGGGCGTCGAGTCGCCAGAAACCACGTAATTTTCCATGCCGTCGTAGACTGCAGTGCGGCTTTCCTGGATGCCGTCGACCCTGAAATTCTCGTCGATCTCGATCGCGCCGCCGTGGTCGATCGCAACGCGGATCACTTCGGGATTTGGATCGGCCGTACCATCGAGCGCGTACGCAGTGGCACGGATTTCATAATCCCCGTCCGGAAGGTTCGAAATGTCCCAGTGGGTGAAATACGGATATCGGGTATCGGGATTGGGGGCATCCGGATGCCGTGGGTGAATCGGCGCAAAACTGCCGGACGGCAAAGGGCGCACATCGAAGCGCACGCCGAGCGTTGGCGACACATCTCCGGGGCTGCCCTGGACGAGCTCGGCTTTGACCGTAAAGCTGTCGCCGCGAATCCGCTTCCCGTCCAAGCGTGTGGAGATGGCCGCGTGCGGTCTACCCGGCAGGAATCCCGCGTAAAATTCTGCCTGGAAACCACGCGCGTCGAGACTCGGATAGCTCCACGTCGCCTGATTTCCCGCCTGATCCGTCGCGTGGCAATATTCGACGTGCCACTTGCCTTCTTCGAGATACTGCGGGACATGAAACAGAATCGTGAAAACTCCGTGGCTTCGATCCCCGGAACTCGGAGCCCCACTGCCGGTACCGATATGGCTCCAGCCGGTCGCACTCTCGATTCCGCAACCCACGCCGCTCACACCGGACAGGTCATCAGTGACTTCCAGGTTGGCTTCGACCTCAGCCCAATCGGCGATGAGATCGACCGCGGCCGGATCGAAGAAGAAATCGATCAGCACGGGAGGATCTGTGTCGGCCTGAGCCAAGGCCACCAGCGGCGTCGCAAGGAGCACCGCGATCGCAGGCACCGCGAGCCCAATCTGCGCGCGTAGCCTCGCCGCGAACATCCGCATTGGGCCGCGATCCTGGATCGTTTCGCTGATTCGACAGTCACGCATGTACACTCCAGGGCCACCATCACATCATACGGTGACGTTGACGTCAACCACGGAAATACATGCATACACGCAGAGAATACGTTTTGGATCGAGAGCCGAGGCCTTGACGCGATCTCGAGCGCGATTCAGCGGCGCGCAAACAGCAACTACTGCGCATTTCCGTCCGGTTCAAAAGGAAGAACCGCCAAACACTTCTTCTCCCTCGAACGGATAGGAAAACAAGCTGCGTTTTCGCGAGATCTGATG
>JAHEEJ010000342.1 GCA_024640705.1 Deltaproteobacteria bacterium | reverse complement strand
ACGCGGGCGTAGATTTCGCGTTTGGGTAGGCCTGAGGATTGTGCGAGTTGGTCGGAGATTTCGCGTGGCGACTGGCCCGCGGCGACCCGGGCGCGGATGGCGGCGTCGAGTTCGCTTCCCGAAAGCACTGCCGCGGTTTCGGACGCCCCTTCGACGACGAGGGTGCACTCGCCTCGCGCGCCCTCCGCGAAGCGCTCCGCGAGTTCGCTCAGCGTCCCGCGGGCGAACTCCTCGTGCAGCTTCGTGAGTTCTCGGGCGACGCAGGCCCGGCGTTCTCCGAACGCTTCCTTTAATCGCTCGAGGGTTTTGGCGATGCGGCGCGGGGATTCGAAGAAGATCAAGGTGTCTCGCCGATCGCGCAGCGATTCGAGTGCGCGATCGCACTCGCCGCTGCGGCGCGGCAGGAATCCCACGAAGGTGAACGGAACCGCGGGCAGGCCCGACGCCGCGAGTGCGGCCAGCGGCGCGGACGCGCCGGGTATCGGCACGACGCGGTGACCGGCTTCCAGCGCAGCCTCGACCAGGCGATCGCCGGGATCCGAGATCAGCGGCGTTCCCGCGTCGGAGACGAGCGCGACGTCCCCTCCCCCGTCGAGCGCCGCGAGCACCTGCGAGACGCGCCCCGCTTCGTTGTGGGCGTGCAGCGAAACCGGCTTGGCGGGGATGTTGTGCCGATCGAGCAGCACCCGCGTGCGGCGGGTGTCCTCGGCGAGCACGAGTTCAGCGGCTTCGAGCACCCTGAGCGCGCGCAAGCTCACATCTTCGAGGTTTCCGATCGGCGTTGCGACGAGGTAGAGGTCGCTCACGATTTCGACGCTCGGCCCGCACACTCCGGGTAGAGGCCAGCGAGCCCCGTGCTAGAGGCCTCACACACACCGCGCTCGGTGATCAAGCCCGTCACCAATCGCGCGGGGGTCACGTCGAAGGCCGGATTGGCAACGGGGCTCGACGCCGGCAAGACCGCGACTTCGACCTCTTCGCCATCCGCGGCGAGGCCGCGCACGCGGCTCAATTCGCTGCCGTCGCGTTCCTCGATCGGAATTTCGGCAATCCCGTCGCTGAGCGCCCAATCGATACTCGACGCGGGCAGCGCGACGTAGAACGGGACGCCGTTGTCGCGCGCAGCGAGCGCCTTCAGATAGGTGCCGATCTTGTTGCAGACGTCTCCGGTCGAAGTCGTGCGATCGGAGCCCGTGATGCACAGATCCACCTGGCCGCGCTGCATCAGGTGGCCGCCCGCGTTGTCGGCGATCACGGTATGCGGCACGCCGTGTTGGCCGAGCTCCCAGGCCGTAAGGCTCGCGCCCTGATTCCTCGGACGCGTCTCGTCGACCCAGACGTGAATCGGGATTCCCCGATCGCAGGCGAGATAGACGGGTGCGAGCGCCGTCCCCCAATCCACGGTCGCGAGCCAGCCGGCGTTGCAGTGCGTCAGGACATTCAGTGGATTTGGCTCGGTCTGCCGCTCGCGCAAGGCTTCGATCAGGCGCAAGCCGTGCTCGCCGATCGCGCGGCAATTTTCGACGTCCTCGTCGCAGATTTCGGCGGCGCGCGCGTAGGCGCGCTCTTCGCGCGCGGCGGGCGGAAGGCCGTGCAGTGCCGCGCGCATTTCATCGAGCGCCCAGCGCAGATTCACGGCGGTCGGCCGCGTCGCGAACAGCGCTTCGATCGCGCGCTGCAACGAGGCGTCCGAGGGTTCCTCGCGCATCTGGAGCGCGACCCCGTAGGCGGCGGTCGCACCGATCAGCGGTGCACCGCGAACGCGCATCGAGGAAATCGCCTCGGCGGCATCGGCGAGGCTGCGCAGTTCGCGCGTGACGAAGCGGTGGGGAAGGCGTGTCTGATCGACGATTTCGACGCTGCGGCCGTCGTCGGCAAGCTGGATGCTGCGGCGAGCGACGCCGTCGACCTTCATCGATCCCACCCCGGCACCCGGATCGGGCGCCTCACTCCCCCTCGAAGGAACAGATCGACAAAATCCGGCGCCCGTTGCCCTCGAGTCGACTGCGGCCACCGAGATCCGGCAATTCGATCACGAACGCGCAGGCATCGACCATGCCCCCGACCCGCTCGATCACGCGAATCGCAGCCGCCGCGGTCCCCCCGGTGGCGATCAGATCGTCGACCAGCAGTATCCGCTCGCCCGCCTGGATCGCATCGCGGTGTACCTCGACCCGGTCGGTGCCGTATTCGAGTTCGTAGTCTTCGCCCACGGTTTCCCAGGGCAGCTTGCCGGGCTTGCGAATCGGCACGAATCCGACGTCGAGTTCCATCGCCACCGCGAGCCCGAAGATGAAGCCACGCGCTTCGACGCCCGCGACCTTCTGGATCTGGCCGCCGCCGAACGGCTCTGCCAACTGCGTGACCGCCGAGCGAATTCCGGCGGGATCGAGCAGCAGCGTCGTGATGTCGCGAAACTGGATGCCGGGCTTGGGGTGGTCGGGAATCGTCCGAATCAGCCGTTTGATGTCCATCGAATGCAGCCTCGCGCTGGATGCGGTGCGAACCGCACGGGATGAATGAGCCCTCTGCCCGGGATTTCGCTGCCGCCCTCGGCGGATCCGCAGGTCCGGGAAGGAGTCTACAGAATGCGGCCGGCCACTGCGTCGAGCCGGTGGGCGACCTCTGGCGCTCGCGCCTCGGGCGGCGTGATCACGGCCGCGTCCAGCGCCCGATCGCAGCCCTCCGCACACGGATTCGGTCGACCGTCGAGCGTCGACGCCACCGCGGCCACGAGCGCGCGGCCCCGATCGGCGTTGTCGTTGAGAACCCGCACGATGTCGCCCACCTCGACGGCATCGCAATCGTCCTTCCAGCAGTCGTAGTCGGTGACCATCGCGACGGTCGCGTAACAGATCTCCGCCTCGCGAGCGAGCTTGGCTTCGGGCATGTTCGTCATGCCGATGACGTCGCAATTCCAACTGCGATAGAGGTCAGATTCCGCACGACTCGAGAACTGCGGACCCTCCATCGCGAGGTAGGTCCCCCCTCGAACGATTGGATTTCCGAGCGATCGGGCCGCGGATTCGAGCGCGTCTCCGAGACGCGCGCAGACCGGGCGCGCCATCGAGACGTGCGCGACGAATCCCGTGCCGAAGAACGTTCTGCCCCGGGCAAAGGTGCGGTCGACGAACTGGTCCACGAGCACGAACGTGCCCGGAGTCAATTCTTCGCGCAGCGACCCACACGCGCCGATCGAAATCAAATCCGTCACGCCGACGCGTTTGAGCGCATCGATGTTCGCGAGGTAGTTGATCTCCGACGGGGGGATCTTGTGCCCGCGGCCGTGACGGGGCAGAAACGCGTACCGCACCCCGGCGAGGTGGCCGATCAGGATCTCGTCACTCGGCTCGCCAAATGGGGACGCCACTTTTTCCCAGCGCGCATCCTGCAGGCCGTCGAGTTCGTAGACGCCGGATCCACCGAGGACGCCGATCGTAGAAGGCGGGGCGGTTTTGCTCATCCTCTCCTCGCGTTTGCTGCGACCCGATTCACTGGGCGCTAGGCTGGCCATCCCCGGTCCCGGGGATTCCCATGTCCGAAACCAACCAGACGCGGCGACGCAGTCGAAACGAACTCGGTGCAGAAGGCGAACGGCGCGCCGCCGATCATCTGGCGGCGCGAGGTTATCGCATCGTCGGTCGCAACGTTCGAGCCGGGGGTGTCGAGATGGACTTGATCGTCCGGCGCGGCCCCCTCGTCGTCTTCGTGGAGGTCAAGACCCGGCGCGCCGGCGGCCCGGGGTCTGGCGAAGATGCCGTGGACGCGCGCAAGCAACTGCGGCTGGTGCGCGGCGCCGCGGCCTGGATTCACGAACAACCGCGCCCGATCGGGCGGGCGCGCTTCGACGTGATCGTTTGCGAGTGCAGTCGGGACGAACGAGATTGGCGGCTTCGACACCTCGAAGCCGCGTTCGACGCAAATGCCTGAAGGCGCGATCGGCTAGCGGGTGAATCCTGCGGATTCACTTTGCTGCGCGGGAACCT
>JAHEEJ010000060.1 GCA_024640705.1 Deltaproteobacteria bacterium | reverse complement strand
CCATCGGCGAGCGGCACGTAGCCACCGCTGGCCAGGAGCGGCGGCACCTTGGCCTCGATCTCCGCTCGAATGGCAGCCCTGCCCTGCCTGAGGGCGTCGAGGTCGATCCCGCCGATCAACCGCAGATCGCGGCCAAATTCCCGGCGGATAGCCCGGTAGTCCATCGCATCGCCGAACACCTCACAGGCCCACAAGCAGTTGAAGCCCCGCTCGAGCAGACTCGGAATCAGAATCCGCGCGTTGGCGTAGGTGAGAAAGACGAGGGTGTCGATGTCGTGACGCCGGAGCACCTGCAACAGCGGCTCGTAGCTGGAGAGCACGAATTCTGCATACATCGCGGGCGAGATCAGCGGCCCCCCGTTGTCGCCAATCGGTTCGCTGAAGACCGCCGCGTCGATGCTCACGTCCGCGAGGACTCGCTCCGCCAGTTCCGCGCTGAACTCGCCGCAGATCTCCATCAGCCGGTGCACGTAGCCGGGATCTCCGGTGAGCGCGCGCATGACCTCGGCGAAACGGCCCCAACCCATCACGCCCGCCGACAGAAAGAAGCCCTGGTGCACCTGCAGCATGCGGACCGTATCTTCGTGCCGTAAGGCGCGCACCCGCTCGTCCCAATTCTCGGGCAGGCGTGCCGGGTCCGCGGGATCGAGGCGCTTTTCGAGTTCGACGAGTTCCGCCCGGCTGCTCGGCCAGCGCTCGAACGCGGGCAGCGGATCGAATTCCGGCTCGATGTACTCGGTCGGATCGGACGGGAACAGGCTGGCCAGATCCGCATCCGCCGCCAGCCCCTGTCGGCGCCAGGCCGTCACCACCTCTTCCCGGATGCCCTCTTCGAAATAGGGCGGCCGGTCGGGGCGGCCGTAGTGCATGGTCTGCTGGAATCTCTGCCGATTGCTCATTGCCACGGCGATCAGCCTCCGATCACAGCGCTGCGCGGCGCGCGCCTCCCGTGTCAGCCGTCGAAGACCAGATCCGCGCGCTCGTTCCAGATCAGCTCCGCAACACCGCGAAACGCTCCTTCGACCATCAACGGAATGTGGACGATGCTCTCGGGGGCGCCGCCCTCTTTTTGGGCGTGGTAGCGGGTGGGGGTGAGGTCGCCGGCGCGATAGCGGTCGTACGCCGCGCGAATCACCGTCTTGTGCTCGTCGCGGTGGCAATCGAGCAGATTCTGACCGATCAGTTTCGCGCCCCCGCCCTCGGCGTAGAACGCGACGGCTCGATCGTTCATGAAGCTGATCTGGAAATCCTGATCGGCGATCGTGACGGCCGCGCGCAGTCCGTCGAACAAGGTTCCCAGCGCTGCTCTGTCGATCACTGCACGTCCTCCCCGCCCGAACCCGAAAAGCCCTGCAGATCATAGAAGAAAAAACTGCGCTTTCGGCAATGCCCGCCAAATAGGGTAGGTTCGACCGGTCGATGCAGCGAACCCGTAGATTGAGCGGCGCAAATCGAAAATGGACCCGTGCGAATGATCGACAGAGTTACGTCCAGACGGGAATTTCTCGCCTGGAGCATTGCACTCGCCTCGGGCATGACGGGCTGCCGCAAACCCCATGACGATACGGACACGACGATGACCACACCGCTGGAAGACCTGAGCGCAACCGAAGCCGTCGCTGCGATGCGACGCGGCGACCTGTCCGCCGAGAATTATGCAGCGGCTCTCCTCGAGCGATGCCATCGAGGTGCGAGCCTGAACGCCTTCATCACTTTGCAACCCGAGCGCGTACTCGAGGCGGCGAGGGCTTCGGACCGATTGCTCGCGTCCGGTGCCGAACCCGGTCCGTTGCACGGCCTCCCAATCCCGGTCAAGGACAGCGTCAATACGGCGGACTACCCGACCACGGGCGGCACTCGCGCGCTGCAGCATTTCCAGCCAGCGCACAATGCCGAGTTGGTCGAACGCCTCGTTCGTGCGGGCGCAATCGTCATGGGCAAGACGAACATCCACGAGCTTTCGTTTGGCTGGACGAGCAACAACCGGTCGTTCGGGGCCGTGCACAACCCCTACGACGAAAGCCGCATCCCCGGCGGCAGCAGCGGTGGCACCGCGGCCGCAGTCGCCGCTCGCATGGCGCCGATCGGCATTGCCGAAGACACCCAGGGTTCGATCCGGGTCCCCGCGGCAATGTGCGGCCTCTGTGGATTTCGCCCGACGCACGGCCGCTATCCGAACCGGGGTGTCATCCCGATCACGCCCCTCTTCGACCAGGTCGGGCCGCTCGCGCGAAATGTCGGGGACCTGGCGCTCTTCGATCGCGTCATCACCGGCGAAGCCGTGTCCGACGCACCCGCGAAGCTCTCCGGTGTTCGACTTGGTGTCGCACGGGACTACTTCTTCGATCGACTGGATACCGAGGTCGAACGCATCGCCGAACACGCACTCGGCGAGCTGAGGGCGGCAGGTGCCGAGCTCGTCGAAGTCGACGTACCCGACCTCGGCCGCCTGATCGGGCTGACGACCGCACAAATCCAGCTGTACCACGTCATGCCCATGCTCACCGCCTATCTGGCCGAATTCGATGCCGGCGTGACGTTCGACGAAGTCATCGAAGAGGCCGGCGCCGACATCCGCGACGCTTTCGCAAAATTCGTCCTACCCGGCGGAAAGTACGTGATCGCCGAAGCGGATTTCATCGCCGCACGCGACGTGCACCTGCCCGCACTGCGCCGGACGCTCAGCGACTACTTCGCCGCGAACCAGCTCGACGCGATGGTCTTCCCGGCGGCGCAGATCGCAGCCCCACCGATTGGACACGATACCGAGACGAAACTGAACGGAAGCGACGTATCTTTCGAAGCCGTCATCAGCCGAAACATTTCACCCGGCAGCACCGGCGGCCTGCCGGGCCTGGTCATCCCCGCAGATCTGAATCGCGAAGGCCTGCCGGTTTGCCTCGAATTCGACGGCCCCGCAGGAAGCGACCGCGAGCTTCTGGCGATCGGCCTCGCAGTGGAGAGCGTGCTCGGCCAGCTTCCGCCGCCAATGATCTGAATCCATTCGCGCAATCTGCGCACCCATTGCCTCCCGGCTTCCGTGCCGTGCGTCACAATGCCCAGCGTGCGGCGGACGTTAAGAAAGCTGGCGAGGCGCGTGGAGGGCGCCCTCCGCCGGAGGAGCCGGCAGAGGAGAAGCACATGCGCGATGGCTACACGCGAGAAAGCCCGAAGAGTTCCTCGGGCGCAACTTCATTCGCAGATTTCATCGAGACCTGGAACCCGTCTCTGGTCATCCTGAGCGGAAAACTCCAGGGCACGGATTTCCCGATCGAGCGCGCCAGCACGGTCATCGGTCGCGGGCCCAGCGTCGACCTGGCGCTCGACGACGAAACGTTGTCGCGGCAGCATGCGAGCATCGAATTCGCCGACGGCGCACTGCAACTCCGCGACCTCGGCAGCCTCAACGGCGTATCCATCAACGGCGGCGTGGTGAAATCGGGCGAGTTGAAGCACGGCGACCACTTCCAACTCGGGGATCTCGCCTTTCAGCTGATCCTCGAGGAGCGTCCGCACACGCCCAAGACCTACTACATCGAAGACGTCTGAGCAGCGCATGCCCGGGCCGGCCCCCAAGATGATCGGCAGCTACGAGGTCGAGCGCGAGATTGGGCGCGGCGGCATGGGGGTCGTCCTGCTCGCGCGCCAGCCCGCGCTCGATCGCGCCGTCGTGCTCAAATCGCTGCGGCGCGAGTGCGCCGACGACCCCCAGCTCGTCGCGCGATTCGAACGCGAGGCGCAGGCGGCCGGTGGCGTCCAGCACCAGAACGTCGTCGCCGTGCACGACTGCTTCGGCTGGCGTGGGCGCAGCTACATCTGCCAGGAGTACGTCGACGGAACCGACCTCGCTGCGGTCCTGGGAAGCCAGACTCGGATCGAACCGCGCATCGCGGGACTCATCGCACTCGAACTCACGCGCGGGCTCGAAGCCATTCACTCGGCCAGAATCGTGCACCGCGATCTCAAACCCGCGAACGTGCTGCTCGGCCGCGACGGTGCGGTCAAGATCGCGGACTTCGGGATCGCACTCGACGGCAGCGCGCGCGCGCTCACGCAGACGGGCCATTCGATCGGGACACCGCACTACATGTCACCCGAGCAGCTCTACGGCGAGCGCGTCGACGAGCGCAGCGATCTATTCGCCCTCGGTGTCGTGCTCTACGAAATGTGCACGGGCATGCCTCCCTTCGAGGAAGACGACGAAGCGGAAGACGGCCTGATTCGGCGCATCGAAGCCCAGCGGTTCCCGACGCCGCGGGCGCTCAATCCGCGCGTTCCGCGCGCGCTGTCGCGAATTGCGACCCGCTGCTTGCGCGCGAAGGCCAAACAGCGCTGGGAATCGGCGGCGCTGGTGAGAGCGGCGCTCGAACGGCACCTCGGAGCACCCACCTCCCTCGAGACACAGGCCGAACTCGCGCAATGGCTGAGCGAGCGTGAACTCGTCGAAGTGCGCGACCGGGACACGGTCGCCGCAAAGCCGGTGACGACGCCGGTGCGGCGCCGCTACGGCGCCGCGCTGGGCTGGGCGACGGCTCTCGCGATCGCGGGCCTGAGCTGGCTCGTCGCCACCGGCACACTCGATCGCGCACTCGAATCGATCTCCGATGCGAATGCTCCGAAGGCTGCGATCGAAGCGTCGGCCAACCAGCTGGCGCGTGCGTTTGGCAACGAACCGGCGGTCTTCACGGCCACCGATTCGAGCACCGAAAGCGCACTCTCTCCACTTCCAGAGCAACCCTGAGCCAGCGCAGCATTCGGCCTGCTGAGCCTGGTTGGGTCGCGTTTTTCAGAATCCGACCGACAAGCGAAAGCCCAGCAGGAACTGGTCTTTCTCGCCGGCGTCTCTCAGGCCCTCGAGGGCCAGCGTGCCACCGACATAGGGTGTCAGCGTGACGGTTTCGGAGATGCCAATCGGGAAATCAACGGTTGCGAAAGTGTGGTTCAAACCGTCGGATCCGTAGTAATCGATGGCGTAACTGACGCCCACCACCATTCCGACGCTCAGCCATTTCTTCAACTCAATGGATTTTCTCAAACTGAATTCGGCGTAATGCCCAAATCCCAGTTCGTCTTTCGGGTAGTCCTTTCCCTTGACGTCGCTCCACCAGGCCAGTTCCAGCTCGACGAAATCCATGAAGGGATAGGAGATGGCCGCACCGAATTCGCCGGTGACCCAATCTTCATCGGGGAAGGCAAAGAAGATACCGCCCACACGGAAATGGAAGTCGGCCACTGGGACAAGGAGGAAGGCGTAGATCCCGATCTCATTATAGACATCGTCGATGGGATCGACGTACCACGCACCCACGTCGAAGGCCAAACTACTCTTCGGCCTGACCGGAATGGTGAATCTGAAACTGATCGAGGGAGCCCAATCCCCGGCCTTGAAGCCGCGAAAATTGTATTGGTTGTGGAACCCGACAGCAGCGCTTCCGTCGAAGGACACTTCCTCCGCACCCGCTGCCGGTAGCGCGATGCCGCCTCC
The DNA here is from genome assembly GCA_024640705.1 of Deltaproteobacteria bacterium. Taxonomy (GTDB): domain Bacteria; phylum Myxococcota_A; class UBA9160; order UBA9160; family SMWR01; genus JACZVU01. The sequence goes on along the minus strand of JAHEEJ010000060.1, from coordinate 9,137 downwards.
CAGAGCCAGGCAGCCCAGCAGCGAGACCATCTTCTTGAATGATCGAGGCATCGGCACGCTCGGCTCTTCTTCTTCTTTCAAGGTCGCGTGCATGCCCACGTTGGCAAAGGAGCGGAGGAGTAGTGAATCCAGCGTACTTACTTTCGCCGTTCTGTGCCGCTACTCCTTTCATCGTCTTGGTGGCTTCGGGACGTGAGGTTTCGGTGCGGCCAATCTCGATCCCGCTCTTTTTCGCTTTCCCGATCCGCGATGCTCGTGCATGATGACTTGACGACGCGCGACAGGATCTCTCGTTGAGGCGGAACATGCTGGTTTCGATTCAGCTCTCGCTACGACCGAAGCGACGGCGGCACCCGCGCGTCGCCTGGCTGGCGGTCTGGTTGATCGCCAGCGGTCTGCTCGCGGCGACGCCACCTGCAGGCGCCCAGCGTTTCGTCGCGGTCGCGTGGAACGACGCACAGCAGGGGCGCGGCGTGGTTCAGCGGCTGGGGACCGAATCCCCCTGGGCGTTCGACGGCGCCGCGATCCCCGTCGGCGCGAATCCAACCCTGAGGTTTGCGGATGGGCGGCTCTACGCGCTGAGCAGCCCAGACGCAACCGTCACGGCCATCGATTTCGCGACCTGGAGCGCGGCCGAAACCTACGCGCTGGGCGCGAAGAACCCGCCGCTGGACATCGCCGTGGTGAACTCCGGCCTCGCCTACCTGACGATCCGCGACTCCACCCAGTTGCTGCGCCTGGACCTCGACACGGGCGCCACCCAGGTGGCTCTCGATCTTTCGGGCTTCGAGCATCCCGCCGGTCTGCTGACTGCGGGAATGATGGAGATCGACGCGGGCCGGCTCCTGGTCCAGATCACGCGGCTCGATCCCCCGGCAGCGGGATCGACCGCAGCAACCGATCCCACCGCCTACCTCGCGGTCGTCGACATCGCGAGCGAGCAGCTCGTGGATGTGGACCCCGTGCAGGCCGGGACCCAGGCCATCGCGCTACAGGGCACGTTTCCCAAATACAAGATGAATCTGTTGCGCGACGAGCGCCGCCTCTACCTCAGTGCTTCGGGCGCGTACTTCGATCAGGGCGGACTCGAGGCGGTCGACGTCGACGCGCTCGTTTCGCTCGGGCTGGCGATTGCCGAAGCCGATGGTCAGACCGCTGCCGATCTGGGTTCCTTTGCAATGGTCGCTCCCGATCGCGGCCTGCTCGTCTCGAGCACGGATCTCGCGCCCTCCTCGCATCTCGCGCGTTTTTCACTCGCGGGCGGCGTGCAACTCGAGGAACTCTGGGTGACCGTCGGCTATCGCGTACCCACGATGGTCCACGATCCGCAGACCCACTCGATCTTCGTGCCGGATGGCGGATTCACGAATGCGGTCTGGGTCTTCGACGCAGACTCGGGCGAAGCGCTCCACCGCGACCCCCTCGCGCTCGGCGGCCCCGCCACCGACATCGAGTTGCTCTGCGACCCAGAAATCGCATGCGATTGCGCGGTCGGATACAGCTGCGCGACCGTGCCCGCTTCGTCCGAACTCGGCGTTGCGCTGCTTTCGCTCGTGTTGTTCATCGCGGGGGTGGGATTCGGAACGATGCGCTTTGCATCGGCTCAACGCGCGGTCGGGTGAGCACCGCGCCGACGTCCCTGCGTGTTGAAATGCGCGCCCCTTCGATTGACGACGACTTCGGCAGAACCGGACTGATTGCACCGCCGCCTTAGGAGCGCGATTCCGTTCGGCGCCCCGTCTAGAAGCCCCGAGCGGATCCAGCTCGGACGGGGAGGCGAATGGAACGAGTGGGCGGATTGATCGTCAGGCGGCGAGATTCTCCCCGTTGCCAGGCGGCAACCTCACTCGCCCATCGGGGACAGGATCGGACCCACTCGGACTGCTGGCTCCGATACAGCGCGTACCCTCCGACCGCGCACAAGACGAACCAGCTGAGCAGACCGCGGTAGAGCCAGGTCTTCCAGCGGTTCCGATCCGCGCGCACCGCATGCAGGATCAATGCAAATCCGACGATCACGTTCGGCAGAAAGGCATACCGGCTATGACCCGCGATCAGGAACAGTTTGTCACGCGGGTTCGGAGAGGCGTCCGTCGAGCCCACGAAGCTCAGCCCCGCAACGATGAGGAAGCTCGAGAGCAGCAGGGTTCCAGCAGCTGGGTCGCGCGAAGTGCGACCGCGACCTCCTTTCAACACGAGGCCGAGGGCCAGGCAGAGACCCAGCGCGCCGACGCCGATCCAACCCGATCGACCGGCCTGAATGCCGGAGACGAGAACCGGGCCGAGTTGCTCCATCGCGCTCGGCGTCAGCAGCGTCGCCACCACGGACTTGTTGGCGACCGCCGTGACGAAGACGATCGGATCGAGCGAGGCGAGCCGCATGCTTCGACCGTGTACGAACTCGAGCGCGGACAGATCGAAGACGAACACGAGGAGCTGGACGACCGCGCACACCGAGAGAATCGATGCCTGAACCAGGCACTCCCGATCTGCTCGCGAACGCCACCAGCGATACCAGAACACCGGCGTGAAGAAGATTGCGACCACGCCCGTCATCCCCGCAACGAGCAGGACGCTGCGATACAACCACGCGTGGAGCCGATCGGGAACCCGCGACAGCAGCGTGGTCAACGCGCAGACACCGAAGAAGAAGTGCGCCACATGCGTATGGAGTCGCGCGTACATCGGAAACGCAAAGAGCACCAGAGTGAGTGCCAGCACCTGCTGTCCGGTCGTGCGGAAGGGGCTTCCGGGCACGGTGATCAGCAGGGCCATCAGGAGCCACAACGCGAAGGCGAATGCCGTCGTGACGAAGGGGGCCCATTCCAGTGGTGCCGCGTTGGCGCCGAGCGCCGTGGCGAGGCTGGTCCAGAACGCGTAGTAGCCGTATTGCGGCGTCACGAGCCCCGCCCAGAACCCGTTCTCGAAGGCGTAGACGAACCAGGACCCCTCCTCCCAGTTGAGGCAGGGGGCGGTCACCGAGGATTGCGAGATCAACACGGCACCCACCGCGTAGGCGAACAGCAGACCGAGCCGCGTTTTCGATCGAGTCGTCATCTCGATCCCTTTCTCGGTAAGGCGAAGCGATCTTACAGGCTGTGCAGATACCAGACGCTGGGTTCGATGTAGGTACCCGTGTCGCTCTCCAGATCGATTTCGACGGGAACCAGCGCCCCGGCGACCAGATAGGCGCCCGAATGCTCGAATGCGACACCCGTCCAGCGCCGCCAATCCGCGACGGAAGCGGTCACGCGAAAAGCGCGCGGGGCAAAGCCCAGGCGCTTGCCATCCAGTTGTTCGTGAACCCGAAGCCAGGGGTCGTAGAGTTGACCGTCTCCTCGACGCCAGTCCGCATATTCGTCAATCGAGATTTCTGGATGTCTCGGCTTGGAAGTCGGACGAACGGGGGCAACCAGGCCGAGTAGACCCTTGCGTCGGGCGAGAGCTTTCATCTCCAACAGGATGGTTCGGCTCATTCCCTGGCCGCGCGCAGGTTCATCCACGAGTGCAGCAACCGCGCAAAGGTAATTCACCCGACGCTTGACCGGGGCGCTCGTCGCAGCGGCCGCCTCTCGGTTGGCGAGCGCATTTTGCAAGATCGCATCCATGGTTTCGGGAAGTTCCCCGGTTGCGCCGGACCAATGAAATGGGATGGTTTGGCCTGCGGCGACTACCTGGTCCGAGTCATCGGTGTATGCGAATTGATACTCGTCGAAATCCCTGAATTCGTCGGGGTTGTTCATGTCGCCGTGGAGCATGAACTCCGGCCAAAGGCGCTCATCCAGCTTTTCGAATTCACTTTTCAGCTCAGGTCGCTCCGCAAGCGTGAAGGCTCTCATGGTCGTGCAATCGTAACCGAAAGCCTACAGGCACACAGCTCGCGGGCGGGCTTCGCCCATTTCGCGTCGACCGAGCGAAGCTCAGCCGCGAACTGGCAGCCCCACCTTGCCGGACGTCCTCAGTAGTAAACCGCCGGCAACTTGCGCGGCTGCACCGTGTTCTCGTCGGAGACCGTGAAGATCACCCGGTCGAGTGTCCCGTTGAATTCGAAGATCCCATCGTAGGCCTTCGAGACCTGGGTTCCAGTGTCGAGACCCACGTCGAAGGTTTCGGCCAGCGAATAGGTGCTGATGTGCATCTGCGGCATTTCGACTTCGTCGACCTTCTTGCCATTGACGTAGAGTTCGCCGCGACCGCCAAAAGGCTTGGTCCTCTCGAAGCTGAACTTGAGATCGACCTTGCCCTTGGGCAATTGCGGGGACTCCAGGATGTAGTGCACACCATCGAGGAAATTGTAGTCGTAGTACAGGCGATGATCCTTGATGAACATCGTGTAGCCGCCGGTCATGCCGCCGCACGCGACGATGACACCCTCCTCGTTCCCTGTAATTTCAACCCGCGTCTCGATGGTATGAGCGCGGTTCTTGACGGGCGCCGATGACTTCTCGGCGATCCGAACCGCGCCGGGCGCGTAATAGATGAACTCCTTCTGGTCGCCAAACAGTCGATCCTGTTGGGCCCCGAGGCGTTTGATCATGTCGTCGTAGAGCGGATAGACGTTGTATTTCCAGGCTTCTTCGTCGAAGGCCGCGATGAGCTCCTTGAGCTTCTCCGGATTCTCGGAAGCGAGATCGGTGCTCTCCGAGAAATCCTCAGCGACGTGGTAGAGCTCCCATACGTCCTGCTCGAAGGGCAGCACGACATTGACGTCCCAGGGCATTCTCTTCGCGTGCAGCGTGACGGCCTTCCAGCCATCGACCCAGATCGCGCGGTTTCCGAACATCTCGTAGTACTGCCGCTTCTTCCGGTTCGGCGCTTTGCCATCGTCGAACGCATAGGCCATCGAAATGCCGTCCATCGGCTGCTGCTCGACACCGCTGTACTCTTTGGGCACGTCGATCCCCACGACGTCCATGATCGTCGGCGCGATATCGGAAATGTGGTGGTATTGGCTACGGACCTCGCCCTTGGCCTGGATCCCGGCGGGCCAATGCACGACGAGATGATCCTGCTGTCCACCCCGGTGTTCACTTTGCTTGAAATATCGAAACGGCGTATTGCCGGCCATCGCCCAGCCCGCGTGGTAGTGGGGATAGGTATTCTCGCGTCCCCAATCCGGTTGGGCGCGCAGGTTCGCTTCGAGAGATGTCTGCAGCCCATTTAATACGTAGGTCTCATTGAACGTGCCGGCGAGACCGCCCTCGCCGCTGGCGCCGTTGTCGGCGGTCACGAAGATCAACGTATTGTCGAGTTCCCCGATCCGCTCGAGCTCGGCGACGACACGGCCGATCTGCAGGTCGACCCATTCCATCTGAGCCGCGAAGACTTCCATCTGCCGCGCGTAGAGGCTCTTCTCCTCGTCCGACAAAGAGTTCCAGGCCGGGATCTGATCGATGCGTGCGGTCAGTTTCGTATCCGGCGGAACGATCCCGAGTTCTTTCTGCCTGGCGAGGATCTTCTCCCGCGCCTCGTCCCATCCCATGTCGAACTTGCCCTTGTATTTGTCGATGTGACTGTCAGGAGCGTGATGGGGAGAATGCATCGAGCCGGATGCCCACAACATCATGAAAGGCAGATCGGGCTTGATCGATTTGTGCCCCGTGATCCATTCGATCGCGCGATCCGCGAGATCCTGATCGAGATGGACGGATTTCCGATAGGGCTCCGGCGTATGGTCGTTCCACATGACGGGTACGAACTGGTGAACGTCGGCTGCCATGAACGTGTAAGCGTGTTGAAAACCTTCGCCGCTCGGCCAGCGGTCGAATGGACCCACCTGCGACACTTCATACAGGGGCGTGTGATCCCATTTCCCAAGTGCATAGTTCACGTAGCCATGCTCGGATAGGTAATTGGCAACCGACTTCGCCGATTCAGGCATAATCGCGTTGTAACCGGGAAAACCCATCGCCGTCAGAGCGTGGCTTCCCAGGCCGATCGAATGCGGATTGCGACCCGCCATCAGCGAAGCGCGCGAGGGGGAGCAAAGCGCGGTGGTATGGAAGTTGTTGAAGCGCAATCCATTGGCGGCGAGCTTGTCGATGTTGGGCGTCTCGATGAGGCCGCCGAAACTACCGACCTGTGCGAAGCCGACATCGTCGAGCAGGAAGATGATGACGTTGGGCGCACCTTCGGGTGGGCGGGTTTCCGGCGCCCACCATTCCTTGGAGTCTTCGTATCTTTCTGCGATGACGCCTCCGAAACCCTCGACCTCTTTCGTCTTCTGTGAACTGGCCGGGATGGCAAGGGTCAAACAAGCAAGAACACACGAAACGCCTAAACACAGATCTCTCACGATCGACTCCAATGGATTGCGGTGGGTAGTACAAGTGACGAGCCCCGATCTCGAATCCGTACAATAGACAAGTTTTTGCATCTTCGCGGTAGACATTCGGCACCCGACCAGCAACCCCAGGTCGGTAAAGGCAACGAAGCGCGATCGATGACGAGCGCGGACGTTTCCTGCGCTGGGAGAGGCCGCGATGGATTGCACCGAGCGGGCCGGGGGGGAATTCCCTACTGGTTCACGGGGTCATTTCGTAGGCGTTGCGCAGGGCGTAGACCTGTTCGCCCCAAACCCGGCCGGTGCGCGCCTCGTCGACGACGGGTCGCCGGATCATCCGGAGGCAGTACTCGGCCTGGGCGCTGTGGGTCGTTGGCTTGCCGTGCAGCTCCACCGCGAAGCGCGAGAAGTCGCGCACCATCACGTCGAAGATCTGATCCACCAGGTCGCGTTCGATCGCATAGATCTCGGCGTTCTCCAGCAGGAGTTGTGCGTAGACGGTCAGCGTGAAGATCTCCCCCACCGCCAGCAGGAAATCGATGTCGCGCGTCTGGGTCTCGTCGGGCGTGGCCTGGGCCAGCATCTGCTTGAAAATCTCGACCTGCTCGCGGAAGACGTTCACGTTCGGGAGATCGAAGCGCGCGAAAACGGGCGCGTAGTCGTGGAAGCGGATCTTGCCGAGGCCGCGCGTCGGCCCCTGGTGGAACAGGTAGTCGTCGTTGCGGGGATCGTCGCGCCGCGGAATCTCCGGGAGCTGCGTCGGTGCGAAGAAGTAGTTCGCCATGAACTTGACGATCAGTGCGATGTTCACGTGCACCGTGCCTTCCAGTTTGGGCAGGGCGCGGATGTCGCGCGCGGCCATCTCGAAGTAGGTGTCCTTCTCGAATCCCTTCGCCGCGATCACGTCCCACAGGTGGTCGATCACATCCTCGCCCTGGGTCGTCACCTTCATCTTGACCACGGGGTTGTAGAGCAGGTAACGGCGGTCGTCCGCGGACGCCGAGCGCATGTAGTCGGCGGCGCGCAGCGCCACCAGCTTCATCGCCACGAGGCGCGCATAGGCGTCGGTGAAGAGCGCCTTGGCGTGCGGAAAATCCGTCACGTGCATGCCGTAGAGTTCGCGGTGCGCGGCGTGATGGATGGCCTCGTAGAGGGCGTGGGTGCAGATGCCGATCGACGCCCAGCCGAGGTTGAACTTGCCGATGTTCACGGTGTTGAGCGCGCTGTTCCAGGCCTCGTCGCCCCGCGAGAGGATGTCCTCATCGCGGAACGGGTAGTCGCGCAGCTCGTACTCGGAGACGAAGTTCTGGCTGTGGCAGACGTTCTGCAGGCACTCGTAGTTCGGGTGTTGCGAATCTGCGGCGAAGAAACAGTACTCGCCGGTGTCGCTGAACTTGCCGAAGGTCGAGACGAGCGCCGCCTGATTGCCGTTTCCGATGTAGTACTTGCGGCCGTTGGCGCGGTAGTTTCCGCCGCCCAGGGATTCGATCGCCATCTCCGTCGAGTAGAGATCCGCGCCGTGGGCTTTCTCCGAGAGGCCGAAGGCGAAGATCGCGCCGCCCTCGAGCAGCCGCGCCGTCTTCTGCTTGACGGCCTCGTTCGAACTCATCCAGATCGGCCCGAGGCCCAGCACCGAGACCTGCCAGGTGTACCAGTAGGGCAGGCCGTAGAAGCCGAGGATCTCGGCGAACTCGCAGATTCGCCAGGTGTCCCAGCGGCTGTCTTCCGCGCCGTAGCCGGCGGGCGTGCACATCGTCGCGAAGATCCGCTTCTCTCGGACGAATTCGAGAAAGTCCGCGTACCAGACCGCGGCGTGGTCGTCCTGCTTGAGCTGGCGTTTCCCCTTGCGCTCGAAGAAATCGATGGTCTCGAGCATCACCTCGCGAGAGCGTTCGTCCGGATACTTGCGATCGTGCTTCTTGGGTTGGAGGAGCAACATGGCCATTCCCCCTGGCTTGGGGTTCCAGTTAAGGCGAGCTGCACTTTCGCAAGTGTCCAATCCCTGGAGATTCTGTCAAATGGAAACCGAAGGAGGGATTCGGCCCAAGAAGAGAGCGCATTCGGTCGAGTGCGGTCGAAGATCGGGCGGGGACCGCAACGAAAAGGATGAACCCACTGGAAGTGATCACTTCGCAGCTTCCATGGAACCTCTGTTTTAGTCGCACAAGCCAAATTTTTCTTCGATGCCACACTCACAAACTTCGGTCACCGAAGCGGCTGCCATGACGCAATCGATGAAACTCGCGGCTTGAGGGGTATCGACCCTCGAGTAGAAGTCGTGCGCGCCCTTGCACCACGGGCTTGCGCCCCAACTCAGAACCCCCGAAACGGTTTGATCGACTTCGTCGCCAAATCTTCCAAAGAACAAGGGGGAACCCGAATCCCCGAAGCAGATCGAGTCTTCTCCTCGGGCATTATTTTGAGTCGGAGTCATCCACAAGGCGGATACACCCTGCAAGGTACCGATGTCAGCAATCCGGCGGAATGACCCGCTCCCCTCGAAGTTTGTCGGTCCGTTGCCGCCCGGTTGATCAGGTGTTGCGGGTATGGATTTGTGAAAATTCACTCCATAGCCCACAGCAGTCAGGGGCTGCCCCATGAACTCTTGCTTGCGATCGAAGCTACCAAGGGGAGAGATTTCAAGCGGCGCAATGTCAGCGATTGGCGTCTCGAGGATCAACAGGCTCAAGTCCGCAGATCCCTGGAAAATCAATAGGTCCAGAATTTGCGATGTCCCTTTTGTCTCTTTGATCGGCGCATATTCCGGGTGAACGACGCTTACAAGCGCCTTGTGAAACGTCGCGCCGTTGGTAGCCGCCGGGTTGCACGCTACGCCGGATTTACTTGGATGATC
>JAHEEJ010000059.1 GCA_024640705.1 Deltaproteobacteria bacterium | reverse complement strand
GCGGGCGACTGCTGCGCGATCCGACCCTCCCCGGCATGAAGCCCGCGGAGCGCCGGGCCCTCTACGCAGAGATCTTGCGCGTACTCGCGAGTCTGCACTCGGTCGACTACGCGGCGATCGGACTTGCCGACTACGGCAAGCCCGGGAATTACTTCGGGCGCCAGATCAGCCGCTGGAGCCAGCAGTACGAGGCGTCGAAGACGCGCGAGATCGCGAGCATGGATCGCCTGATGCAGTGGCTGCCCGCGAACATTCCCGATGACGACACGAGCTGCATCGTTCACGGGGATTACCGGCTCGACAACCTCGTTCTCGCCGCCGATGAACCGCGCGTGAGCGCGGTGCTCGACTGGGAGCTTTCGACCCTCGGTCACCCGCTCGCGGATCTCGCGCACAGCTGCGCGCAGTATTACCTCTCGATCGCAAACCAGCCCACGCTCGCCACAGCCACGGACGGAGATGGCGCAAACGACTCCACCAGCGAGGCCACTGGAATTCCGACCGAGCGCGAGTACGTCGAAACCTACTGCCGCTACACGGGGCGCTCGAGCGTGCCGCACTGGAACTTCTATCTCGCCTTCGTGATCTTCCGCTATGCGGGCATCGCCCAGGGCGTCTACAAGCGCGGATTGCAGGGCAACGCGAGCTCACAGGAAGCCGTGAATCTCGGAGATATCGTCGAGGTCGCGAGCGACAAGGCGTGGGAGATTTCGCAAAGGCCGGAGATTGATGCATGATCCTTCGGGCCACATGACCACGAGCGCCATCTAAGTACGCGATTGGGTCGCAACCGCGCGCTGACGCGCGCAGATTGGAACAGGAGACAATCTCGATGGACTTCGAATACAACGACAAGACGAAGTACACGCTGGAACGTATTCGAGCGTTCATGGATGAGCACATCTACCCCGCCGAGGAGGCCTACTTTCGCCGGCTCGAAGATCCCCAGACCGATCGATGGCAGATATCGCCGCTGGTCGAGGAACTCAAGGCAAAGGCACGCAAGGCTGGCCTCTGGAATCTCTTCCTGCCCGACAGCGAGCGCGGCGGCGGCTTCACGAATCTCGAGTACGCGCCGATGTGCGAGGAAATGGGACGCGTCATATTCGCGTCGGAAGTCTTCAACTGCTCGGCACCCGACACGGGCAACATGGAGGTGCTCGAGCGCTACGCGAACGAAGAGCAGAAGAAGCGCTGGCTCGAACCGCTGCTCGCAGGCGAAATCCGCTCTGCCTTCGCGATGACCGAGCCCGACGTGGCGTCTTCGGATGCGACGAACATCCGCACCGAGATCCGGCGCGACGGCGATGGATACGTGATCAACGGGCGCAAGTGGTGGACGTCGGGGGCCGCCGACCCGCGCTGCAAGCTGATCATCTTGATGGGCCGCACGAACCCCGATGCCGAGCGCCACGTGCAGCAGAGCCAGATCCTCGTCGATCGAGACACGCCGGGGGTCACGATCGAGCGGAACCTTCCGGTCTTCGGCTACGACGACGCGCCACACGGGCACGGCGAGGTGACGTTCGAAAACGTGCGCGTGCCCGCCGAGAACATCGTGCTCGGCGAGGGGCGCGGCTTCGAGATCGCCCAGGGGCGGCTCGGGCCTGGGCGCATCCACCACTGCATGCGCACGATCGGCGTGGCCGAGCGCGCGCTCGAGACGATGTGCGAGCGATTGCTCGCACGCGAGGCCTTCGGCAAGAAGATCGGAGAACACTCGGTCTGGGAGGAGCGTGTCGCCAACGCGCGCATCGAGATCGAATGCGCGCGCCTGCTCACCCTCAAGGCCGCCCACATGATGGACACGGTCGGCAACAAGGTCGCGCGCGCTGAAATCGCAATGATCAAGGTCAAGGCGCCGAACACCGCGCTGCAGGTGATCGATGACGCCATCCAGGCGTTCGGCGGCGCCGGCGTCACGAATGACTTCGGACTGGCTTACGCCTACGCGGGCGTGCGCACGCTGCGCATCGCCGATGGGCCCGACGAAGTCCACCGCCGCGCGATCGCAAGGCTCGAATACCGCAAGACGAAGGCGCGCGGCGAGAAGAAGGCGGCTCGTTAGATCATTTCGCGCTCGCCACGAACGTGGCGAGCGCGCAGCCCGGGCGGTCATCAGAAGTGAAACTCGCAGGCAAACACACCATCGTCACCGGAGGCGCCAACGGCATCGGCCGCGCGCTGTGCCAGAAGTTCGCCGCAGAAGGCGCGCGCGTCGTCGTCGCAGACCTCGACATCGAACGCGCGAGCGAAGTCGCCTCCGAGATCGACGGACTCGCCGTGGCGGTCGACGTGGGCGACGAAGCCTCACTCCGCGCGCTCGTCGAGCGCGCAGAGCAAGCAAACGGCCCGATCGATCTCTTCTGCTCGAACGCGGGCATCGGCGTGCTCGGGGGCATCGAAGTCGCAAACGAAGACTGGCAGAAGATCTGGGATGTCAACGTGATGGCCCACGTCTACGCGGCCCGGGCCGTGCTGCCGTCGATGCTCGAGCGGGGCAAGGGGTACCTGCTCAATACCGCGTCTGCGGCGGGACTGCTGACCCAGATCGAGTCCGCCTGTTATTCGACCACCAAGCACGCGGCCGTCGGCTTCGCCGAGTGGCTCGCCGTCACCTACGGCGATCGCGGCATCGCGGTGTCGGTGCTCTGCCCGCAAGCGGTGCGCACGGCGATGACGGCTGATTTCGAAGATGGAGGTGTCGCGGGCGTCGATGGCATGATCGAACCCGAAGAAGTCGCCGACTGCACGGTTGAAGCCATCGGGGAGGAGCGATTCCTGATCTTGCCGCATCCGACGGTCGAGAAATACCTTCAGCACAAGGTCAGCGGCTACGACCGCTGGCTCGCGGGGATGCGCCGCCTGCGCGCGCGATTTCAGTCCAGCTAGTCGTCTGCGACCTTGACGAGCTGCTTGCCGAAGTTCTCTCCGCGCAGCATGCCGCGGAATGCGGCGACGGCCGAATCCAGACCGACTGCGATCGATTCGCGGTATTTCAGCTGGCCGCTCTTGATCCATTCCGCGAGCCGCTGGGTGGTTTCCGCTTGCTCGTCGTTCCATTCGAAGACCAGAAAGAAGCGGTGCTCGGGAGGCGTCGGCAACGCGCCGAAGATCTCGAACGGCGACTCCGCGCTCGCAATCTCCGTTGCATTGTATTGGGAGATATAACCGCAGATCGGAACCCGCGAGCCCGCGTTCAGCAGGGGCGCAACCGCGCGCGAAACTTCACCGCCGACGTTTTCGAAATAGACGTCGATGCCGTCCGGGCACGCCGCAGCGAGATCGGCCGCGAGGTTGCCCGCTTTGTAGTCCACGCAGGCGTCCAACCCCAGCTCGTCGACCGCGTAGCGGCACTTGGCTGCGCCACCCGCGATGCCCACCGCGCGGCAGCCGATCATCTTGGCGACCTGCCCGACGACCGACCCCACCGCACCGGACGCCGCCGACACCACCACGGTTTCTCCGGGTTTCGGATTCCCGACGCGGGTCAATCCCAGATAGCCCGTCCGGCCCGGCATGCCCGCTGGACCGAGAAACACCGAAAGCGGCAGGCCTGCGGGATCCAGCTTGTAGAGCATCGGAGTTTCGTCAGACGCGATCGCGTATTGCTGCCAGCCCGTGAAACTCGTCACGTAGTCGCCGATCGCGAATTTTTTCGAACGAGACTCGACGATTCGTCCGACGTTCTCGCCCTGAACGACTTTTTCGAGTTCCATCGGAGGCATATAGGACTCGACGTCATTCATCTTCGGGCGCATGTAGGGATCGAGTGACAACCACAGCACCTGGATCAGGATCTCTCCGGGCCGCAGCTCGCGAATGCCCCCGGCCTCGATGCGAAAATCTTCGTCCCGCACCTCACCCACCGGGCGCCGGGCCAACACGACTGCGCGATTCTGGTATTCGGCCATGGAAGTGGGGACCTCCTCATTCCTGAATCAAGCTTTTGCGGTTGCGCCCCCGTCGAGCGGGACGATCGCGCCGGACACGTAGGCCCCCGCGCGTGAACAGAGGAACAGAACCAGGCCGGCTGCATCCTCGGAAGTTCCCCAGCGCTTGAGGGGAATCTGGTCGGCAATCGCCTCCCTCGCCGTTTCGTTCTCGGAAACATGCGCGGTCATTTCGGTCGCGAATGGACCCGGTGCAATCGCATTGACGGTGATGTTCCGGTCGGAGAGTTCGTTCGCAAAAACCCGCGTGATGTGATGCAGCCCGGCCTTGCTCGCCCCGTAGGAATAGGCGGTCCAGCTCACCGTGACCGTCCCGAGCATCGAGCCGACGTTGACGACGCGCGCGGGGTCTGCGGGTGTTCCCGCTTTTTCGAGCAACGGCAACAGCTCGCGGGTCAGCACAAACGGCGCGGTCAGATTCAAATCGAGCACCGTGTCCCAGGCCCGCCACGGAAATCTTTCCAACGGTGCGCCCCAGGCAACGCCCGAATTGTTGACGAGGATGTTCAGCCGCTTTTCCCGCTGCTTGAGTTCATCGGCCAGTGCGACGACGCCTTCTTCGGTCGAAAGATCCGCGCCCAGACCGATACAACGGTCGCCGCCTCCGAGTTTCGCCGCGACCTTCTCACACACCTCGCGCTTGCGCGACGCGATGTAGACCTTCGCGCCCGACGCGACGAGCGCTTCGGTCATCATCAGGCCGATGCCCCGCCCGCCCCCCGTGACGAGAGCGACCTTGCCGGCAACCGAGAAGAGTTGGTCGAGTCCAATCATGGATGCGACTCCCTGGTAGTGAATGGGCCCGCCCATCCTACACGAGACTCCAGGGGTTGGTTGCCTGAAATTCGGAAATCGGAACCGATTCGCGGGTGGGAAGAACCGCGGTGCGAATTGGCACAGCGACTGGGACTATTCGTCCCCGAAGCTCGTATAGACCGAGCGCGCCGCTGCGATCAGCGGGTGGTCGGGCGGCACCGTTCGCTGGCGTCCGGCGGGCTCGGAGATGTCGATGTGGGTCACGCGCCCCTGCTGCAGCGCCACCATGCGATTGCGCTCGCCGGCCTTGATGAGTTCGATCGCTCGATCCCCAAACTGGGTGGCGAGCACCCGATCGCCGGCCACCGGCGTGCCGCCGCGCTGGACGTGGCCCAACACGACGTGGCGCGCCTGCACGCCGGCGCGCTCCTCCACCCGTTCCGCCACCCACGCCGCGATGCCGCCGAGCTTGACGGGGTCGGGCGAGCCCGCGTCGCGCTCGCGCACGACCCGCACGCCGCCACGCGACCGCGCACCCTCGGCCACACAGATCACCGTCGAGCGCTTGCCGCGTCGACGGCGGCGCTCGATCTTCTCGCACACCCGGTCGATGTCGAAAGGGATCTCGGGAATCAGGATCACGTCGGCGCCGCCCGCAATGCCCGCATGCAGCGCGATCCAGCCCGCGTTGCGTCCCATGACCTCCACCACCATCACGCGCCCGTGGCTGTCCGCTGTCGTGTGCACGCGGTCGAGCGCCTCGGTCGCCACCTGCACCGCGGTGAGGAAGCCGAAAGAGATCTCGGTGCCGTAGATGTCGTTGTCGATCGTCTTCGGTACGCCGATGCAGTTGAGCCCGTGCTCGAAAAAAGGCCGAGCGCAGGCGAGGGTGCCGTCACCGCCGATGACGACCAACGCCTCGAGTCCGCGCTCGCTGGCGTGGGCCAGCGCGCGGGCGGTCACGTCTTCGAAGATGGGCTGACCGTCGGCGTCGCGCCCGACTTCGAAGCGCCGCGGGTCGGCGCGGTTCGACGTGCCGAGAATCGTGCCACCCACCGTCAGGATGTCGGACACGTCCTGGTAGCCGAGGGGCCGCGCGCGGTTCTCGATCAACCCGAGGAAGCCGTCTTCGATCCCCACCACTTCGATGCCGTTGAAGATCGCGTCCTTGGTCACGGCGCGCAGCACCGCGTTCAGACCTGGACAATCCCCACCCCCGGTGAGGATGCCGATGCGCCCGGGGAGGTCGGTCATGGGCGCAGCCTAACCGATGAACAGCGTCTGGCTCGGATCGGATGCGGTCCCAACTCGGACACCGACCACGAATGAACCACCCGCCGACTTCAGCAAGCCCTACCCCAGATTCTCGAACACCGCCGCAGCGCCCATGCCGCCGCCGATGCACATGGCGACGATCCCGTACTTGCCGCCGCGTTTGCGGAGTTCGTAGGTGAGCTGGGTCGTCAGCTTGGCGCCCGTGCAGCCCAACGGGTGCCCCAACGCGATCGCGCCGCCGTTGACGTTGACCTTGTCCTCATCGATCCCGGCCTGCTTGACCGAGTAGACGAACTGACTCGCAAAGGCTTCATTGACTTCGAGCAGATCGATGTCGTCGAGCTTGATGCCGGTCTTCGCCAGGACCTTGGGAATCGCCAACGCGGGCCCGATCCCCATCTCGTCGGGGTCGCAACCCGCAACCGCAAACGCCACGAAGCGCGCCATCGGCTGGAGGTTTTCCTTCGCCGCGCGCGCGCCACTCATCAGCATCACGGCCGCCGCGCCGTCCGACATCTGGCTCGAATTGCCGGCGGTGACCGAGCCCGTCGTGCTGAAGGCGGGCCGCAGCTTGCCCAGCACTTCCGCAGTGGTGCCGGGGCGCGGACCTTCGTCGACGGCGAAAGTGAAGGTCTTTCGCTCGCCGTTGCCATTGGGGAACCAGGCTTCGACGGGAACGATCTGGTCCTTGAAGGCGCCCGACTCGTTGGCGGCCGCGGCCCGATCGTTGCTGATCACCGCCCAGCGGTCCTGCTCTTCGCGGCTGACCTTATAGCGTGTCGCAACGACTTCGGCCGTGTGTCCCATGCCGATGTAGGCCTCGGGATACTCGAGAGCGAGTCCCGGGTGGGGCGCCAGTTTATTGCCGCCCATCGGCACCATCGACATGGATTCCGTCCCGCCGCCGATTCCGCACTCGATCTCGCCGACCTGGATGCGGTTGGCGATGATCGCCACGGCCTGCAGCCCCGATGAGCAGAAGCGGTTGACGGTGCAGGCCGGCACGCTGCTGGGCAGGCCGGCGATGAAAGCGGCGAGGCGCCCGACGTTCATCCCCTGCTCGGCCTCGGGAAACGCGCAGCCGATCTGGATGTCTTCGATGATCTCCGGCGCAATCCCGGCTCGCGCGACCACGTCCTTCAGCACGATCCCACCGAGGGTATCGGGACGCACGTTGACGAGGCTGCCGCGGCCCGCCTTGCCGACGGCGGTTCGGTTTGCTGCAACAATCACTGCATCCTGCATCTTCGTATCCTCCCGATTCGGAAATCGGCTAGTTGCGCAGCGGTCGGTTCGTCTTCAGCATGGTCTCGATGCGAGCCTGGGTCTTCTCTTCGCCGCACAGGCTGAGAAAGGCCTCGCGTTCGAGATCGAGCACGTATTGCTCGTCGACCAGCGTATTCTCGGGGATGTCGCCGCCGGTGAGCGCCTTGGCGAGCTTCTGGCCGATCGCGACGTCGTACTCGGTCGCGAAGCCCGAGCGGTGGAACCCATCGACGCCGAGCACGAGCGCAGCGAAAGCGCTGCCCCCCGCGAGCTTGATCTTGCGCCGCTCGGGCGGCTCGTAGCCCGCGATGTGCAGCCCGATCACTTCTTGTTTGGCGTACTGGATGATGTGGTCGCGGTTGAGCACGACCCGCGTCTGCCAGGGCAGCAGGTGTCCGTTCTCGATCGCCTCCTTGCCGCTGGTGCTCACCTTGGCGGTGGCGATGTTCTCGAACGCCTTCTGCACCAGGTTGAGCGGCGGCACCACGACATCCCGCGGAATCCCCGCCTGGAACTTGCAGACCATCTCCTTGACCCCGCCGGCCGCCGGAATCAGACCGACGCCGACCTCGACCAAGCCGACATAGGCCTCGCCCGCCAGAACGACGCGGTCGCAGTGCATCGGGATCTCGCAGCCGCCGCCCAGCGCCATGCCGCCGACCGCCGCCACCACCGGGACCTTCGAGTACTTGAGGCGCATGTTGACGTTCTGGAAGCCCGTGATCATCTCGCCGAGCTCGCCCCAGTTCTTCTTCTGCGCATGCACGAAGACGAGAAACAGGTTCGCACCGGCGCTGAACGCATCGGCGTGGTTGCCGATGACGACCCCCTTCCACCCCTCGGTCTCGGCCTTCTCGACGGCGGTGTCGAGCATCGTCACGAGGTTGGCATCGACCGCATTCATCTTGCTGTGGAATTCGACGAGCAACACACCGTCGCCCGCGTCGAGCAGCGTGGCGCCGTCATTGCTGTCGACGACACCATCGCTGCGGCGCTTGATGTCTGGAATCGAGATGCGCTTCGGATCCCGATCGACCAGCTTGTAACCGCCATCGACGAGGTCGTAGTAGTAGAGCCCATCGTCGCGCTGCTCGTAGAAGGTCTTGGCGCCGCTCGCGAGCATCTTCTTGACGCACGCGGGCACGCCAAAGCCGTCCTTCTCCATCCGCTCCACGGACTCGGCGACGCCGATTGCGTCCCACGTCTCGAAGGGTCCGAGTTCCCAGTTGTAGCCCCAGCGCATGCCGCGATCGATCTCGACCAGGTTGTCGGAGATCTCCGGGATCATGCCCGCGCTGTAGTGGAGCGTGGCAGCGGTGACGTTCCACGCAAAGGCGGCGCCCTCGTCGGCGCCCTCGGTCATGATCTTCTTGATGCGCTGTGCGGTGTCTTCGACGTCCTTGGCAGCATCGATGGAAGCGAAGCTCGGTCGATCCAGGGGCTCGTACTCACCGGTTTTGTAGTCGAGCACGAACCGGTCGCCGCCCTTCTTGGTATAGAAACCACCTTGAGCCTTGTTTCCGAGTCGGCCGGCTTCGACCATCTTCTCGATGAAGCCGGGCACCCGGTAGGCCTCGCGCTGGGGGTCGTCGGGAATCGCGGGATAGATGTTCTTGGCCACGTGAACGAGCGTGTCGATGCCCACCATGTCGGCGGTCTTGAAGACCGCGGTCTTCGGGCGGCCGAGCGGCTTGCCCAGGATGGCGTCCACCTGGGCAATCGTCAGACCGTCTTCGAGCATACGGTTGACGGTGTACATCATCCCGTAGGCGCCGATTCGGTTGCCGATGAAGTTGGGCGTGTTCTTGGCGAACACGATCCCCTTGCCGAGCATGTCGCGCCCGAGTTCGGCCACCCGCTGGGTCACGGCCGGGTCGGTGTCCACACCGGGGATGATCTCGAGCAGCTTCATGTAGCGGGCCGGGTTGAAGAAGTGGGTGCCCAGCCAGCGCGACCGGAATCCGGCGGGCAGACCCTCGACGATGGCGTCGACGTCGATCCCGCTCGTATTCGTGGAGACGATGGCCGTATCGTTGACCTGCTTGCTGACCTTGGCCAGCAGCGCCTGCTTGATTTCCAGGTTCTCGACGACGACCTCGATCACCCAGTCGCAATCGGCGAGCTTGTCGAGGTCATCGTCGAAGTTGCCGGTGGTGATCCGCTTCGCGTCGTCCGCACTGTAGAAAGGCGCCGGTCTGGCCTTGAGCGCGGCCTTGAGATTGGCGTTGGCGATCGCGTTGCGATCGCCTCCCTTCGCCAGATTCCCAGGCACGATGTCCAGCAGGTAGGTTCGCACCCCGGCCCCGGCCAGCAGGGCAGCGATGCCGCTGCCCATGACCCCGGAACCCAATACCGCGGCGGTTTTCACCTTCTGTACCGACATGGGTCTCTCCCTTTCGACCGAGCCGCTCGCAAAACCACGCGGCTCCATTCTTGGACTGCGCACCTAGCGGGCGCCGAATCCCAGTAAAGCCGCCATTCGCTCGCGGTGGTAGCTCGCGGTTCCGAACAGGATCTCGCTCGCCTTGGCCCGTTTGTAGTAGAGGTGGGCGCTGTGCTCCCAGGTGAAACCCATCCCGCCGTGGATCTGGATGCTCCGATTCGCAATGTCGAGATAGGCGTCCGAGCAATACGATTTCGCCATCTGCGCCGCGACCGCGACCGACTGGGGATCTTCATCGCCCGAGAAGGCCGCGTTGTAGACCGCGGAGCGCGCGAATTCGACCTCGACCAGCATGTCCGCACAGCCGTGCTTGATGACCTGAAACGAACCAATCGGCCGCCCGAACTGAAAGCGCGTCTTCGCGAAGTCGATCGTCGTCTCGAGCACGCGCTGCGCGCCGCCGAGTTGTTCGGCCGCCAACGCGATGATGGCCCGATCGAGCGCGCACTCGAGCTGGCAGCAGAGATCGCCCGAGGAAATTCGCGATGCGGGCGTGTTCTTGAAGCGCAGCGCGGCGATCCTGCGGGTGGGATCGAACGGCGGCAGCGCCTCGCGGCTGAGGCCGGAGGCATCGTCCGCCACGCGAAACAACGCGAGGCTACCATCTACGCGCGCTACGACGATGATTTCGTTCGCAATCTGACCGTCGAGCACGTAGGTCTTCTCGCCACTGAGCTGGAACGCGTCCCCCTTCGGCTCTGCGGTCATCGCGATGGCCGAGAAATCCCAGGGATTTGCGGCTTCTGAAAACGCCAGGGTTGCGATGGCCTCGCCCGAAGCGAGCTTCGGCAGGATCTCTTTCTGGGCGGCCTCGTCGGCCGCAAATTCGAGCACACTCGTCGCGAGCACGGCGCTCGAAAGATACGGGGCGCAGAGCAGCACGCGGCCCATCTCTTCTGCGACGATCGCGAGTTCGACCATCCCCAAGCCCGCGCCGCCGTGTTCCTCGGAAACGATCAGCCCGACGATCCCGAGTTCTTCGGCCATGCGGCCCCAGCACGTCGGATCGAAGCCCTGCTCGCTAGACATCAACTCGCGAACGCGATTCTCGTCCGACTCCTTCTCGAAAAAATCCCGGACGGTGCGCCGCAGCTCGCCGTGCTCGTCACTGAATTCGAAGAGCATGTCCCATTCCTCCGACACTCTGGATCGTCATACCCGATTCGGAACTTCCCATGACCGCGCCCGATGCTGGCCGGTCTAACTTCGTCGAATTTCCTTCCAAGGCACGTCCTTGTCGACGCGCGGCTCACCGGGCAGGCCGAGTACGCGCTCGCCCAGGATGTTTCGCATGATTTCCGACGTGCCCCCCTCGATCGAATAGGCCCTGGATCGAAGCAGGGTGTACTTCGCGTGCAGCCTGCTGTTGGGGGAGGACGTGCTGCCCTGGCGCAGCTCGTAGCCGTGTTCGTAAACGAGCGCATCGGGACCGAGCACGTCCGCACAACACTCCCAGATCGCCTTCCCGATTTCCGCCTGCGCGACCTTGCCGACCGAACCCTCCGGACCGACCACGTTGGAATCCCGCGCCGCTTTGGCGCGGATGCCGGTCAGCCGCAGCAGTTCGGCCTCGATGTACAACTTCGCGATGCGGTCCCTCAGCAGCGCCTCCTCGGCGGGCGAACGCTTCGCCTCGACGTTTTCGAACAATTCGAGCAGCACCGCGATCGGCCCTCCTCCCTTCTTGCTCGCTCCACCGCCGAGCGCGACCCGCTCGTTCATCAGGGTCGCGATCGCGACCTTCCAGCCCTGCCCTTCCTCGCCGAGCATGTGCTTCTGCGGAATCCGCACGTCGTTGAGGAAGACCTCGTTGAATTCCGCTTCGCCGGTGATCTGGTACAGCGGCCGCACCTCGACGCCCGGCGCTTGCATGTCGAGCATGAAATACGACAGGCCGTCGTGCTTGGGAAGGTCCGGGTTGGTGCGCGCGACGAGCAGCCCCCACTTCGAGATGTGCGCGAGGGTCGTCCAGGTCTTCTGACCGTTGAGCACCCAGTCGTCGCCATCGCGCACCGCGCGCGTCGCGAGTCCTGCGAGATCCGATCCCGCCGACGGCTCACTGAAGAGCTGACACCAGATCTCTTCGCCGGTGAACATGCGTCGCAGCAATTCGCGCTTGCCTTCCTCTCGCCCGTAGGCGAGCACGACGGCCGCACCCATGCCGATCCCGATCGGGTTGACGAGCATGTCTTCGTAGTAGGTCTTGGCGCCCTTGTGCAATTCGTCCTGGACGACGGTCTGCAACTTCGGCGCGAGGCCCAGACCGCCGAGGCCTTCGGGAAAACTCACCCATGCAAGGCCGCGGTCGAACTGCGCGCCGCGAAACGGGATGCGCTGATCACCCTTCGCATCCGGATTGACCTCTTTGAGCAAGGCGCGCGTGCGCTCGCGTAGCTCGGACTCGTTCATCGTCTCAATCCCCTCATTTGGTACGACCCGTTCGCGATCGCGGGCCGAGAAGTCGAGCACTCTGGCGGTTGCCAATTTCTAAGCCGACGCTAAGTTAATACCTCGAACCCGGCGCGTCAAATCTCCTGCGCCGTGGGGCGAAACACTCGCTGGAGCCCGAATGAACGCCGATCTCGCCAGCGTGCCGAAGCGCGGCCGCCCTTCGCGGCGGGAGCCGATCTTCGCCTCCGCGCTCCGGCTGTTTCGCGAGCGCGGGTTCCACGCGACCGCGATCAACGAGATCGGCGCCGATGCCGATGTGACCGGCCCCGCGATCTACTCCCACTTCGAGAGCAAGGGAGAGCTGCTCGCCGAGGCGATCCGCGAGGGGTGCTACCGGATCGGAAACGCGCTCAACGAAGCCCTGGCCGAAGACCGCCTCAGCGCCGACGAAGCGCTCGACCGACTCGTCCGCGCCTATGTGCGCGTGGCGCTCGAAAACGCCGACATGAACGCCTGCTACGTGCTCGAACTGCGAAATGTCGAAACCGAACGGCGCGGCCCGCTGGAGCGCGCCGCGCGGCGCCTTTGCGATCTGTGGCGCGAGAAGTTGACCGCCGTGCGCCCCGAACTCGGGCGCGAACAGGCTGATACCATGGTGCAGATGGCGATCTTCTCGATCGTGTCACTCTGCATGCTGCCGAGCCGCATCGATCAGGAATCCCTGATCGAACTCGCGTCTCAACAGGTGATGCACGGCCTGCTCGGCGCCGATCCGATTCCGACCCGCGTTTGAAGTGAGATCCTGAAAATTCGAAGCGTGACCGGAAAAACAGGGAGTTGAAACATGCACAGCGCAGTCATCGTCGATGCGGTCCGAACACCTTGCGGAAAGAACCGAGGCAAGCTCAAGGACTGGCACCCCGCGTCGTTGGGGGCCCACGTCCTGCAGGCGCTCGCGGCGCGAAACCCGATCGATGTCGAGCTGATCGACGACGTGATCTTCGGCTGCGTGATGCAGGTCGGACCGCAAACCCTCAACGTCGCGCGCAACTCGGTCCTCACGGCGGGCTGGCCCGAGACCGTTCCCGGCACGACCGTCGACCGCCAATGCGGGAGCTCCCAGCAGGCCATCCACTTTGCCGCGCAGGGCGTGATGTCGGGTGCCTACGACGCGGTCGTCGCGGGCGGCGTGGAGAACATGTCCCAGGTTCCGCTCGGCGCATCGATCCAAAAAGACATGGCGTTTCCATTTCCACCAGCCATGCTCGAGCGCTACGCGGAAACCGGGCTGCCCCACCAGGGCATTGGCGCGGAGATGATCGCCGACGAGTGGGGGTTTTCGCGCGCCGACCTCGATGCGTTTGGCGCGCTCTCGCAGGAGCGCGCCGAACGCGCAACCGCCGAGAAGCGCTTCGAGCGCGAGATCGTCGCCGTCCGGATCCAGACGGAAGCCGGCGAAGAGTCGATGCGAATCGACGAAGGCATCCGCCCCGGGACGACCGCGGAAAAACTCGCGAACCTCAAGTCCGCGTTCAAGGAAGGCGGCAAACTCACCGCGGGCAATTCATCGCAGATCGCCGACGGCGCATCCGCCGTGCTGATCATGAACGAGGAGAAGGCGAAGGCGCTCGGGCTGCGGCCACGGGCGCGCTTCCACGCGTTTGCGATCGCGGGCACCGATCCGGTCACGATGCTCAAGGGGCCGATTCCCGCGACCTACAAGATCCTCGCAAAGAGCGGTCTGTCGCTCGACGACATCGACCTCTTCGAGGTGAACGAGGCGTTTTCTTCGGTCGTGCTCGCATGGCAGAAGGAGACCGGCGCCGACATGGATCGGGTCAACGTCAACGGGGGCGCGATCGCGCTGGGTCATCCGCTGGGCGCAACCGGCGCCAAGCTCATGGCTACGCTTTTGTGTGAGCTGGAGCGAACGGAAGGCCGCTATGGGATGCAGCTCATGTGCGAAGGCGGCGGCCTCGCAAACGCCACCATCATCGAGAGGATCTGAATCGTGGAACTCAATGGCGCTTCGGCAATCGTCACGGGCGGCGCATCGGGTATCGGAGAAGCGGTGGCCAGGCGGCTCAGCGCGCTGGGAGCGCGCTGCGTAATCGTCGATCTCGACGAAGCCAAGGGCAAGGAAATCGCGTCCGCCCTCGGCGGTGAGTTTGCCAAGGCAGATGTCGCCAACGCCGAGGAGGTGCAGGCGGCGGTCGATGCCGCGATGGCACTCGGCCCGCTTCGGGTACTCGTCAATTCGGCCGGCGTCGGTTCCATCGGCCGCACGGTGGACCGCGAAGGCAAGCCCTTCGACCTCGACGCGTTCGAGCGCGTGCTGCGGATCAACCTGACCGGCTCGTTCAACTGCCTGCGGCTCGCTGCAGCCGCAATGGCCAAGACGGATCCGGTCGACGCAGAGGGGCAGCGCGGCGCCATCGTGAACATGGCGTCCGCGGCCGCGTTCGACGGCCAGACCGGCCAGGCCGCCTACTCGGCGTCGAAGGGCGGCGTCGTCGGGATGACGCTGCCGATCGCGCGCGATCTGCGCGCCATCGGCGTGCGGGTCAACACGATCG
>JAHEEJ010000058.1 GCA_024640705.1 Deltaproteobacteria bacterium | reverse complement strand
AACTTCGCATCGACGGCATCCTGGTATTGGACGGGAACCAGATCGAGAAACCAGGCCTTGACGTTGTCGAACTCGACCAACGCGTAGTAGGTGATCACGGGGATCACCAACATTCCGATCAGTGAACTCAGGGTGCCAGTGACACCTTTGAGGGTTCGCTCGATCAGCTGGCGCAGGGATTCCAGCGGGATCGACACGCCGCGCGATTGCAGCGATTCCAGGCCCTCTCGGATCGAGCTCGGGATGGTGATTCCGAACCACGATTGGAACCGGGGACTGATTGCTGCGAGCGCCGTGTCGAGGTAGTCCGGAAGCGCCTTGGCGAGATGCGCGATCTCCTGCAGCAACTTGGGAACGAGAAAAAACGCTGCGACGAGCGCGACGATTCCGGAGAGGAGGACGAGGAACAAGACGGCGACCGATCGTGGAATTCTGCGCGCTTCGAATCGGTCGATCAGCGGGTCGAGCAGGTAGGCGAAGACGAAGGCGACGGCGAGCGGGGTCAAAGCGCTCTTCAGCAGCCAGAGCAATGTCAGGATCACCGCGGCTGCGACCGCGATGACGATTCCGCGGCGAACGGACTTCGCGATGAAGGCGCGGTCCAGTTCGCCGTTGGTGTTCACCGGTCCCTAGCCTCCCAAGAACGAGCGCAACACGTCGATCATCGGCTCGACGTCGGCCGTTCCAGCCATCTCTCGGCACGAATGCATCGAAAGCATCGGGTTGCCTACGTCTACGGTGCGGATTCCAACTCGGGCTGCAGTGATCGGGCCGATCGTGGATCCGCAGCCGAGGTCGCTGCGCGACACGAAGTGCTGGGGTTCGATGCCCAACGCTTCACACAATCCGGAGAACAGCCCTGCGGTCTGCGCATCGCTCGCGTACGACTGGTTGGCATTGGTCTTGATGACGGGGCCGCGCCCGATGACGGGGCGATGTTGGGGTTCGTGGCGGTCCGCGTAGTTGGGGTGAACGGCGTGCGCCATGTCGACGGAGATCAGGGTGGAACGCGACAGCGCGCGCTCGAGCCCCTGTGGTTGGCCGTCTTCGAAAGCGCAGATGGACCGCTCGAGGGCGCCCGCGAGCAGGGGGCTCGCGGCTCCCTGGGCGCTTTTGCTGCCGACTTCTTCGTGATCGTAGAGCGCCAGGACGCGCGTGTATTGCGGCAGCACTGCCGAGCCGGCGTCGATCAACGCGGTCAGCCCGGCGTGACACGAAGCCAGGTTGTCGAGCCGCGCGGCATGGATGAACTCACCCTGCAGTCCCGAGACGACCGCTGGTTGCACGTCGTAGGTCATCAGATCGAAAGCCAATAGATCGCTCGCGTCCAGCTCGATTTGATTTTGTGCCTGCAGCTCCGACACGAGCAGCTTCCGCAGTGGGGGCAACTCCCCCAAACCCAAGATGGGCGCCATGTGTTGCTGGGCGTTGAGTTTGAGTCCTTCCTGGTTCAGCTCGCGCTGCAGGTGAATCGCGAGATTGGGAATGCGGAGGATGGGCCGCGCGAAATCGATCAGCAGCGTGCGCGGCTCGGCCGCTCCGCGCAGTGTCACCCGCCCGGCGAGCGAGAGATCCCGGTCGAGCCAGGTGTGGAGCAATGCCCCCCCGTAGGGTTCGACACCGAGTTGGCGATAGCCTTCCGCGTCGATCTCGGGCCTCGGCTTGATGCGCAGATTGGGCGAGTCCGTGTGCGCCCCAACGATCCGAAAGCCCCCGTTGGCGGGGGAAACCTCACCGATCTGGAAAGCGATCAGGCTTCCCTCGTGGCGAACCAGGTAGCGCTGATCCCCGGGCCCCAGATCCCAGACCTCGTCTTCGCTCAGCGCGCGATAACCCGCAGCCTGGAGACGACGAATGGATTCCGCGACCGCGTGATAGGGGGTGGGCGAGCGATCGATGAAGGAGAGCAGGTCGACGACCGAATCGGACATGGCGCCGAGGATACCATGGTATCGGGCTGTTTCCCCTGGGGGGAGCGGCTCTTGGCGGACTCGATGGGTTTCTCGAATTCCCCAGATCGCTGTCTTGACAAAAAGTGACCCGCAGTCATCATCGTGCGGACTTCGGAGACGATCTCATGTCACGGTTGGCCAGTAATCCGGTTGTGCGGGGATAGGGCTCTCTAGAAAGCGTTCCAGACTTCGCGGCGAGGTGGATGGAGAGGTCCTCGCAGCGCCCGAACCAAGTGACTTTGTCCCCTCGGGGAAGCTTCGAATTGAGTTGAGGGGACGCGTGAACCAGGATTTCAACCGCGACCAGTGGGCGATCGTGCTTGGCGGCTCGAGCGGTTTCGGGCTGGCGACCGCGCGAAAGCTCGCCGAGCAGGGCATGAGTCTGTGCGTCGTTCATCGCGACCGGCGCGGCGCGATGGGGCGCATCGAACCCGAGTTCGAGAAGATTCGCGGCACCGGCGCTCGCTTGCTCACCTTCAACACCGACGCACTCGATCCCGGCAATCGCGACGAAATCCTGACCGAGTTGACGGGCGCCATGGGCGCCGACGGGAAGGTGCGGGTCCTGCTCCACTCGATCGCCTTCGGCAATCTCAAACTGATCGCACCGGAAAAGCGAGTCCCATCGTCGGCCCCCGGTGACCTCGCGCAACGACTCGGCGTCAGCGAAGAACGTCTGACGGCAGCGGCGGACGAACTCTTCGCGGCGGATGCCGACGCCCTCCACACGCTGGCTACGCCTCCCGATTATCCCGATCGTTCCTATATCGACGACGAAGACCTGGGCCGAACGATCCACAGTATGGGAACGAGTCTGCTGGGATGGACACAAACCGTGTTGGAGCGCGGTTTGTTTGCAGAGGATGCGCGCATCTTCGGTCTCACCAGCGAGGGCAACGAAGTGGCCTGGAAGGGTTATGCGGCTGTCGCCGCTGCCAAGGTAGCGCTCGAGTCGATCGCGCGTTCGATGGCGGTGGAGCTCGCCCCCTATGGGATTCGATCGAATGTCATCCAAGCCGGGGTGACCGACACCGCCGCGTTTCAGGTGATTCCAGGTAGTGCCCAACTCGCGGCCCAGGCACGGCGGCGCAATCCCTTCGAGCGCCTGACTACACCTGTTGATGTTGCCAATGTAATCTATCTGCTTTCTACGGCAGAGGCCGCCTGGATCAACGGTGAAGTCATTCGAGTGGATGGCGGCGAACACATCTCTGGGGTTCTGCGTTGACAATCTACCTGCACGGTATCGGGCATTCTCATCCGGAAAACGAGATCTCGAATCAATTTCTCGAAGATCTGGACATCGGAACGAACGATCAGTGGATCATCGACCGTGTCGGTATCCGTTCGCGGCGTACCGTGTTGCCGCTCGACTACATCCGCGAAACCAAGAATGCCGAACCGAGGGACGCGATGGAGGTGGCTCTCTATAGCAACGCGGACCTGGGTCGAATGGCTGCTGAACTCGCAATTTCACGCGCCGGCATCCGGAAGAGCGACATCGGCATGCTGATTGGCGGGACTTCATTGATGGACACGACGTCGCCCGCCGAGTCCTGCAACATCGCTCAAGCACTGGGACTCGAGGTGCCCGCCTTCGACGTGAATTCGGCGTGCACCAGTTTCTATGTGCAGCTCTACCTGCTCTCGATGATGCAACCCGATCTGCTTCCCGACTACATCCTCCTCGTCGTCACGGACTGTCTCACGAAAGCCGTCGATTATACGGATCGCTCGTCAGCCGTATTGTGGGGCGATGGTGCTGCGGCTGCCGTGATTTCGACACGACATCCAAGCCGGGCTCGTATCGAGGGGAACACGATGGAGTCGAGCCCGGCGGGCAATGACAAAGTCGTCGTTCCGCGGCTCGGCTTCTTCCAGCAGGAGGGCCGCACGGTCCAGACCTTCGGTATCAAGCGGATGACGCGTCTGCTCAACGCCCTCAAGGAGCAGTACGAGGATCCCGATCGAAGCTTCAAATTCGTCGGTCATCAGGCCAATCACCGAATGCTCGAGTCTGTGTGTAAACACTGCGACATTCCCGCCGAGCGTCACTTCAGCAACGTCGAGTGGTTCGGGAATACCGCCAGTGCCAGTTCCGCGTCAGTGGTCTCGATGGAGTGGGAGAAGTGGCGCGACGGCGACGACGTGGCCGTGGTCGGAGTGGGTTCCGGACTCACCTGGTCGGGCTACCTGATTCGGTTCGGAGAAATTTCGTGAAATACCAGGAGTTCCAGGATCAGAAGAGCTTTTCGAAGGAGGAAATACTCGCCTTCGCGCACGGAAATCTCTTCAACGATGCGCCGCCCGAGTTCAACGTACAGCTCCCGGCTCCGCCCATGTTGATGATCGATCGAATTCTCGAGATTCGATCCGAGGGTGCGCGGGGCCGTATCGTTGCGGAACGCGACGTGGCGATCGACGACTGGTTCTTCCAATGTCATTTTCGCGGCGACCCCGTCCAGCCCGGTTGTCTGGGAGTCGACGGTGTTTGGCAATTATTGGGCTTCTTTTGCGCGTGGAACGGCGGTCTTGGATCCGGCCGCGCCCTGGGTTGCGGCGAAGTCGAATTCTCGGGCCAGATACGACCGCATGACCACTGCGTGCGGTACGAAATCGATGTCCGCCGCTTCACGAAGATTGCGCACGCCGGTGCGACACTGGTGGTCGGAGACGCGACGCTATTTGTCGATGATGAGCCGATCTACGAGATCAAGCACGCCAAGGTTGGCACCTTTCAGAACATCGCATACTCCGATTATCCGATGGCGTCCGAGCGCTCGCGGGGTGGGAAGATGGAGCGATGAGCGGGATTCTTCTGACACCCAAGCAGGTTCTCGATCTGATCCCGCAGCAGGATCCGTTTCGCTTCATCGATGACATCGTCGAATTGGACAACGATCACATCGTGGGTGTCTACCGGTTTCGTCCCGAAGCCGACTTCTATCGCGGACACTTCCCTGGAAACCCCGTCACCCCGGGAGTGATCTTGATCGAATCGCTCGCACAGGTGGGCATCGTCGCGCTCGGCATCTACCTGCTCGCTCAGGAGAGTGAAGAAGAAATCACGAAGATGATGACTCTATTTACCGACACGGATGTCGAATTTGCGGGGATCGTGAACCCGGGCGACCGCGTGACCATCACGGCAGAGAAGGTCTTCTTTCGCCGGCGCAAATTGCGTTCAAGGGCCGTAATGAAGCTCGATGATGGAACGATCGTGTGCTCGGGAACCGTTTCTGGAATGGGAATCTTCAAATGAGTCGGCGAGTGGTGGTAACCGGGATCGGTGTGTTGGCGCCCAACGGCAATGGCGTGCGCGATTTTGAACTCGCACTCCGAAAGGGACTTTCTGGGATTCGGCTGAACGAGAAGATGATCGAGTGTGGCTTCGGATCGCACGTGGCCGGCGTTCCCCAGGGCATCGATGAACTCGCGGAATCGTATTTTTCCGACGACCTCCTGCTCGCAATGAACTCCGGACACCGCTGTGGGGCGATCGCCGGTGTCGACGCGTGGACGGATGCGGGGTTCGAGCGCCCCGATCCCGATGACGACCGTGTGGATTGGGATGCTGGCGCCGTGTTGGGTACTGGGATCGGTGGCATGGATACGATTGCGAACGCGGTCGTGCCGATGACCAACGCAAACAAGGTTCGTCGGCTGGGAAGCGTCGCCGTCGAGCAGGTCATGTCCAGCGGCGTCTCGGCTCGTCTGTCTGGCATCCTGGCATTGGGAAATCAGGTCACCACGAACTCCAGCGCCTGCAGTACCGGAAGTGAAGCGATCTCGATGGGCGTCGAGCGAATCCGCCGCGGGCTCGCCGAACGGATGTTGTGTGGAGGTGTCGAGGGCGCGAGTCATTACATCTGGGCGGGATTCGACGCGATGCGGGTGCTCTGCCGCCGCTTCAATGATGCGCCGGAGTCCGCGTCGAGACCGATGAGCGCAACGGCCGCGGGGTTCGTTCCGAGCGCGGGCGCGGGCGTGCTGATGTTGGAAAGTCTCGAGAGCGCGCAGGAGCGCGGAGCCCGAATTCACGCTGAAGTGGCCGGATCCGCCATCAACTGCGGCGGTCACCGGGGAGGCGGCAGTATGACGGCGCCGAATCCCGAGGGTGTGAGTCGCTGCATCCAAGCAGCGCTTGCAGATGCGCAGATCGCCCCCGAAGAAGTGGGTGCAATCAATGGACACCTGACCGCCACGGGCGCAGATCCCAAAGAGGTTCGCTCCTGGGCGAGAGCTCTCGGGTGCAGTCCGAGCGATCTGCCTCCGATCACATCGACGAAATCGATGATTGGCCACGCGCTTGGCGCTGCGGGCGGAATCGAGTCGGTCGCCTGCGTGCTCATGCTCAAAGGTGGATTCGTGCATCCCTCGATCAATTGCGAGGACGTGCACCCGGAGATCGAACCCTACGCGGCATCGATCCCGCACACCGCATTGGAGACTCCGGACCTTCAGGTCGTCGTGAAGGCGGGCTTTGGTTTCGGGGACGTCAACGCATGTCTGGTATTTCGCAAGTGGAATGAATAACCCCGCTTCGGGAGATCTCCTGTAATCGATCAGGTAGGTGTCCCGAGCGCATTCAGCGCCTGAGCGCGTTACAAAGAGAGCAGAAAGGAGCTCATCAGTGGATCAAACCGAGATTTTTGAAAAAGTAGTCAAGATTCTCACCCCTTATGTGAAGAACCAGCAGGCGCTCGAAGGCGTCTCGCTGGCCACCCATATTCTCGACGATCTGAAAGTGAATTCGGCTCGACTGGTCGATGTCGTGCTCGAGTTCGAGGACGCCTTCGATATCGAAATCGATGATGACGACGTCGACAAGGTCGAGACCGTCGGGAACGCGGTCGAGTTGATTGAGGCGAAAATCGGGTAGTGGCGCTTCGGCCCATAGCTCCACTGCCGGCGGGCGCGCGCCGAAGGTTGGTGCTGCAGCGAGAATTTTCTCGCCTGCTATCGCCTCTGGCAATCCCGTTGATCGGGATCGCACTGCGTTGGGTGCTCGGTTACCGCATCGAAGGTCTGCAGGATTTCCGGCGCGAGTACCGCAGGATCTGCCTCGAGCGAAATGGGCCGGTGATGATCTGTGCAAACCATCTCACGATGATCGACTCTGTCGTGATCGCGTGGGCGTTGGGGTCACCGTGGTGGTATTTCCGACACTTCAGGACGCTGCCCTGGAACATTCCAGAGCGGTCCATTTTTGCGGCGACACCCTATATGAGGGTGCTGGTCTACGCGCTCAAGTGCCTCCCCGTCGAACGCGGCGGGAACCGAGCCGAAGTCACCGAAGTATTGACCCAATTGACACATGCAGTTTCCAACTGCGAAGTGGCATTGATTTTTCCCGAAGCCGGGCGGAGTCGCACCGGCCGGGTGAACCCGGATTCAGCCGCTTCGGGAGTCGGCAGGATCTATCGAAGCATTCCCGACTGCAGGGTGGTCTGTGTGTACCTGAGAGGTGATCACCAGGACGACTACTCGGACATGCCGGCTCGGGGTGAGCGCTTTCGCGGATCCATTTCGGTCGCCGAGCTCAAAACCGACTACCGCGGGCTTCGCGCCTCGAGGGACATCGCGCACCAGATCGCCCAGCGCCTCGCCGAGATGGAGCAGGAGTATTTCGATGATCGGCAATGACGTCGTAGATCTCTCCGATCCCGAATCGTCTCGCGATGCGCGCCACCCGCGTTTCGATCATCGAGTCTTTACGCCGGAGGAAGTTCGATCGCTCCCAACGGATCATTCGGATCTACAGAAGCGCTGGATCCTGTGGTCGGCCAAAGAGGCCGCCTACAAGGCAGCTCGTAGAGAATCTGCAGAGGTGGTTTTTTCGCCTACGCGTTTCGTCGTCGAGCTCGATCGCTCGCTGTGCGGAACCGTCCGGTACGGGATTCGCCGCTGGCCGGCTCGCGTCCAGATCGACGGGGATTGCGTGCACGCTGTGGTGAGTGAGGATGCCTCTTTCGCCGGAATTCTTTCGGGTGCACGTCGGCTCACGTCGACTGAACTTTGCGATCCGAGCGAGGCAGTTCGTCGATTTACGCTCTCGTCGATTGCCACGGAGCTGGACCTCGCGATTGCCGATCTTCGGATCGAGAAAATCGACCGGATTCCGCAGCTGATCCTGGCGGGCAGAGCCGTGCCCGCGGCGCTCTCCCTCTCGCATCACGGTTCCTACGCGGGGTTCGCGTGTCGCGCTCCGCGGATCGGGAAAGCCGACCGGATTTCGCAGTGTGTCACGGCGGGCGGATTCGCGCACTCGTCGCGTGGGCTCTCGCACGCTGCTTCATCCACGAGCATCGCGTATCGACCCCAGGTCGAACAGGGTGATCTTCGTTGAGTGCTGAAAACGCCATTCGCAGGCTCGCCATCCTCAACCGCGGGGAAGCGGCGATGCGCTGCATCCGCTCCGTCAAAGCGCTGCGGGCACTCGAGCATTCGGATCTCGAGTCGATCGCGATCTATACCGAGGTCGATCGCGACGCTCCTTTCGTCCGACACGCGGATCACGCGATTCGGCTGGAAGCACCCAATGGGCCCGTTGCGGCTTACCTCGATCACGATCGCTTGATTGCGTTGCTCGTGCGCGCGGGTGCCGACGCGGTCTGGCCGGGCTGGGGATTCGTGGCGGAAGATCCGGATTTTGCGGATCGAGTCACCGCCAGCGGGATCTGTTTCCTGGGCCCCTCCGGCGATGTCATGCGAGCCCTCGGTGACAAGATCGACGCCAAGCGGTTCGCCGAAGAAGCGGGCATCCCGGTGGTTCCGTGGAGCCGCGGTGTCGTCGCGGACGAACACGCCGCAGCACGCTGCGCGGCGGAAATCGGCTACCCGGTCGCCGTCAAGGCCGCTGCTGGAGGTGGCGGGCGTGGAATCCGAATGGTGGAATCGGAGTCGGAGCTCGCGGACGCGTTCCGTTCGGCGTCTGCCGAGGCAAAAGCGGCGTTCGGAGACGATCGCCTCTTCATCGAACGCAGACTCCCGCGCGGCCGCCACATCGAAGTTCAAATTGCAGCCGACGCGAAGGGCGCCGCGATGTCCTTCGGATGTCGCGACTGCTCGGTTCAGAGACGGCACCAGAAGCTGATCGAAGAAGCTCCGCCTCCGGGAATTTCGCCGGAGCTATCCGCCGAACTCGAGCGATCCGCGATTCGCCTGGTCGAGCACGTCGCCTATGTCGGCGTGGGAACCGTGGAGTTCCTCACGGCTGGCGAGGAATACTCGTTTCTCGAAGTGAATCCGCGTTTGCAGGTAGAGCACGGCATCACCGAGGAGTTGACGGGGATCGACCTCGTGCAACTCCAGATCCGCATCGGAAGAGGGGAGTCGCTGCCCCTCCGCCGCGAGACCGGTGCCCGGGTAGCGATCGAAGCTCGCGTATGTGCGGAAGACCCGCAGGCGGATTTTCTTCCGACCCCGGGCCGAATCGCCTTGTTCGACCCCTCGCTCGGACCGCGGGTGAGGGTTGATTCCGGAGTGGCTGCCGGATGCAGGGTTCCGGCGGAGTTCGATTCCCTGATTGCGAAGTTGATTGCCACGGGCGAGACCCGCGAGGAGGCTCGTGCGCGGCTCGTCTGTGCGCTCACGGATTTCGAACTGGTCGTTTCCGGAGGAGCGTCCAACAAAGGCTATCTGATCGACGTTCTCGAGACTCCAGAGTACCGCCGCGGCGAGTTTGACACGGAGTGGTTGGACCGCACGCCCGAGCTTCGAGCGGGGAGCGGCGATTACGCGGTCGAGGCGTTGATCGTCGCTGCGATTCTCTCCTACCAGCGCTCTCGCGACGTGGCCCGGCAGAAATTCTATGCAGACCCGGCCACACTGTCCCCGACATCGATTCCGCCCTCGACGGGTCAGCGGGTCGACCTCACCGCTGGCGCCGAGAGTTATCGACTCGAAGTCTTCGGGGTGGGCGCCTGGCGGTATCGGGTTCACCTCGACGGTCGCGTCGCGGTCGCGACACTCAGCGACGAGCGCGACAACTCGGCAATCCTCGAATTGGGCGGTCGTTACCTGCGCGTTCTGCACGACGTCTCGGAACGCGGGCTGCGAATCGAAATCGAGGCACACCCATATCGTTTTACCAGCGAACTCGCTGGCCAGGTCCGCTGCGGCACACCTGCCGTAGTGATCGGTTTGCAGGTTGCGGTAGGGGATCGGGTGGAAGCGGGCCAATCCCTCGGCCTGCTCGAAGCCATGAAGAGCGAGATCGACTTCCGAGCACCGGTAAGCGGTGTCGTCAAGGAAGTCTGCGTTCGCACGGGCCAGCAGGTGAGTTCTGGCGAGCTGCTTCTGATCATCGAGGCCGAGGCACGAGAGGCTTTGGATCTGTCGTATCGCGGACGGCTCACGCTCTGTTCGGAACCTGATCCCCTCGATCTCTTCTTCTCGAAGAAGGCAGGTGAAGAGGGCGAGGTTCCGGATCTGCGAGCCATCGAACACGCCGACGCGATTGCTCGACGCGCTGCCATCGAAGCGTCGCGTGATGAGATCCGCCGCATCTTGATGGGCTATGACGTCAATTCGCAACGCGGACAGCGCCTCGTCGCGCTGCTCGAGGCCCCGCTTCCCGAAGATCTTCCCGCTGAAATCCGTGGCGAGCTGGCCGAGATTCGGCACGAGTTGGCGATCTTTGCGGATATCGAGCAGCTGTTCGTTCGTGCTCCACACGCATCCGTGTCTGGAGACGTCGGACCCTCGAATCACGCGCGCCTGCGCGCCTACATGCGCAGAATGGCCACCGAGGGTTCCGGGATGCCCGAAGTCTTCCTGGTGATCCTGCGCCGCGCACTGGCCCACTATGGCATCGAAAACCTCAAGTCGTCCGATGGTTTCGAGCGGGCCGTCTTGCGGTTGGTGGCCAGTCAACTCTCCCCCGATCTGCGGCGCCGGCTGGTGCTCGAGATCTTGAAGCGGGTCCACGCTCTCGCAAAATCCGGAGTCCCTCTCGGAGACGATGAGCGGCTCAAGAATTCGCTGGGAAGCATTTCGAGTATGCGCGGGCAGCTGCCCGACGCGTTGGCGGATCGCGCGATCGAGGCCAGTTATACGATCTTCGAGGGGCCCGAGCTGGAGCGGCAGGCAGAGCAGACCACCCAGGAGGTGGAAACCTGGCTTGCCGGGGCAGAGTCGGTGCCCAGCCAACCCCCGCGAGCGGTGCTGGTTCATCTGGCGAACTCGCCGTACAACGTTTTCGACCGCGTCGGTCGGTGGCTATCGGATTCGAATCCACTCCGCCGTTCGATCGCTGTCGCGGCCCATATCTGTCGCTTCTACGCGCCCAACAATCCGCCGATCCACACTTCCACGATCATCGGATTGGCTCACATCGAACGGCTCGATCTGCAGGATGGCCGAACCATACTCGGCAGCGTCGCAGCGCCCGATCAGATCTTGCAGGCACTGGAGCAGCTCTCTCGAGCGTCAGATGATGTGTCTTCCGACAAGCGAATCCACGCGAT
This sequence comes from Deltaproteobacteria bacterium, assembly GCA_024640705.1. Classification (GTDB taxonomy): domain Bacteria; phylum Myxococcota_A; class UBA9160; order UBA9160; family SMWR01; genus JACZVU01. The sequence goes on along the minus strand of JAHEEJ010000058.1, from coordinate 3,303 downwards.
CGAATTGCTGGTTCCGGTCGAGCATGACGAAGACCTCGAAGCTCTCCGCGATACGCTTGCGCCGGCCCTCTCGGAGCACCTGAAGGCAGACCGACTCACCCTGACCCGACTTGCGGATTCCGAGCGATCCGAGCATTTCAGTTTTGCGCAGAACGCGCAGGGCTGGGAGGAGATGAAGGGGCTCCACGGGATTCATCCCGAGACGGCGGGCCGGATCGATCTCCACCGGCTGAGGGCTTTTGATTGTGAGCGGCTGGATTCTCCAGACGACATCTATTGTTTTCATCTGCGGTCGCGAGAGATTCCGGGCGATGAACGAATCTTCGTTCTCGCTGACTTCCGAGGCCGCTCTCCCGAACACGGCCACGAGGCAACGCTGCATCTGGCGTCGTTCGAGCGCGTCTTCTTCGACGCCACCCGAACTCTGCGCAATCACCTCGGGCTACGGGATCCGAGTCGGAGATTGCAGTGGAACCGCATCGCGGTCTTCACTTCGCCTGCGATCTTTCTCGACGATCAGGTTGCCGCGCGCCTGGCACGGCGTCTCGCGCCGGCCACGCGAAACCTCGGCCTCGAGAAGGTGATCGCGCGATTGAACGTGCTCGATCGCGCTCAGCCGGAAAAAGCCGCGAACCCACTCGAAGTCGTGATTGCGGATCCGACCGGGAGCAACATGGAGCTCTCGTGGCGGCAACCGCACCTCGCGCTGTTGGAGCCCGCCCGGGACTACGAGCGCAAGGTGGTGGAGGCCCGCCGACGCCGGCTCGTCTATCCCTACGAGATCATTCGCCTGTTGACTGGTGGATCGTCTGGTAACGGTGTTGCGAGCCAAGACGGTGAGCCGGATCTGCCCCCCGGAAAATTCGAGGAGTTCGATCTCGACGAAGCTTCGCCGACGCCGACGGCGGTAAGCGTCGCGGGTCGCCCCTATGGGCTGAACAAGAGTTCCGTGGTTTTTGGCGTGATCGATACGCCCACGGAAAAAGTTCCAGAAGGCATGAAACGCGTACTCGTGTTGTCGGACCCCACGCTCGGGATGGGAGCCCTGGCCGCGCCAGAGTGTGACCGGATTGTCGCGGCGATCGACCTGGCAGAGGAATTGAAGCTACCGCTCGAGTGGTTGCCTGTTTCGAGTGGTGCTCGGATCGCGATGGACAGCGGCACGGAGAATCTCGACGCGACGGCGAGGGTCGTGCGACGGATCATCACCTTCACCCAGTCGGGCGGCGTCATTCACATCATCGTCCAGGGCGTGAACGTAGGCGCGCAGAGCTATTTCAATGCGCTGGCGACGATGCTTCAACACACCCGCGGTGTCCTGATCATGACCGCATCGGCCTCGATGCTGCTCACAGGGCGGGCTGCGTTGGACGCCGCTGGAGCGGTGTCGGCGGAAGACGATACCGCCATCGGTGGCTACGAACGGATCATGGGACCCAACGGCGAGGCCCAGTTCTACGCGCGCAATCTCGCCGACGCCTACCGGATCCTCTACGACCACTACCGGTTCACGTTCATCCCGCCGGGCGAAAGTGCTCCGCGGATCCTCGAAACGAGTGACCCCGACACGCGCTCGATCACCGAGTATCCCTGCGAGCCCACAGAAGGCCACGACTTCCGCACGTTGGGCGAGATCTTCGATCGCGATACCAATCTCGACCGCAAGCGGCCCTTCGCGATGCGCGCGCTGATGAGCGGCGTCATCGATCAGGACGGCGGCCATCTGGAGCGTTGGCGGGTCTGGCAGGGCGCCGAAACGGCGATCGTCTGGGATGCGCATCTGGGTGGCTTCCCGGTCAGCCTGATCGGCATCGAGAGTCGCAGTCTCCCGCGGGAGGGTTACAACCCCACGGATGGCCCCTCCGTCTGGACGGGCGGCACGCTCTTCCCCTTGTCGTCGAAGAAGCTCGCGCGTGCGCTCAACTCGGCCAGTGGAAACCGACCGGTCGTGCTGCTCGCGAATCTATCGGGATTCGATGGATCGCCCGAGTCGATGCGGAAACTCCAACTCGAGTACGGCGCGGAGATCGCGCGGGCCGTGGTGAACTTCGATGGGACGATCGTTTTCCTCGTCGTGTCGCGCTACCACGGCGGTGCCTACGTGGTCTTCTCAGGTAGCTTGAATGAGGAGTTGCGCCCGGCGGCACTCGCGGGTTCTTTCGCATCGGTAATCGGCGGGGCGCCAGCGGCCGCAGTGGTTTTCACGCGAGAGGTTCGAGCGCGCGCGGCGATGGACCCGCGAATCGTGAAACTCCAACAGCAGATCGGTTCGAGCGGACGCGACCGGCTGGAGAGCGCATGGACGGAAGTCCTGCTCGAGAAGCAGGCCGAACTCGCGGCGGAATTCGATTCGATTCACAGCGTGGAGCGCGCGCTCGAAGTGGGCTCTCTCGAAGCGATCGTAGAGCCCGAAGACATGCGCGCATACCTGATTGGCGAACTGCGCCGGGCGGTCGCGCGATGAGTTCGCGAGGAATCGCCTCCGATCCGCGAAGATCACCCGGCCCGGGGCGAGAAGAAAAGAAGGCGGAGGTTCGCCGCCGAATCCTCGAGGCCTCGAAGGCGATCTTCTTCCGGGATGGCTTCATGGACGCGAATCTCGACGAGATCGCGGAACTCGCAGGCGTCGCCAAGGGAACGCTCTATCGCTACTTCGACAACAAGGCGCAGATCTACCTGGCCGTGCTCTCGCGCAAAGCCCGGCGATTCGAGAAGAAACTGCAAGACTCGCTCGACCCGCAGGCCACGCCGGTCGATGCGCTCATCCGGGTGAGCCGGTTCTACTTCCAGCATTACGTCGAAAACCCGGACTATTTCCAGATCTTCTGGGCGATCGAGAATCAAGCGGTGATTGGCGAACTGCCGCCCGAAGTCGTGGACGAGGTGGTTCGGCTCTGGGAGGAGAGTCTCGGAATCCTGGCCGGAATCATCGAGCGAGGCATCGAGCAGGGCGTGTTCGCTCGCTGTGACGCCTGGGAGGTGGCCGGCATCCTCTGGACGCTCGCCAATGCGATCATCCGAACCGAGCGCTCCTCGGCGCACCGGAGCCTGCGGCGCAGCGCGCTGGAGCCGTTCTTCGACGACGCCGTCGCGCTGGTGGTGCGCGGACTCACCCAGCCCGCAGCCCGCGAGCCGCAATGAGAAAAACGCCCCGCGCTGGGGTCAGCACGGGGCGTTCAGTCGATCCGAGAGATAGGAATCAGCGGTGCGGAACTAGCGCTTTCGGCTACTCCTTCGACCCACCACGTAGAGCCCACCGAGTCCCATACCGAGAAGGGAGAGCGTTCCCGGTTCAGGTACTGG
>JAHEEJ010000341.1 GCA_024640705.1 Deltaproteobacteria bacterium | reverse complement strand
GTTGGTGGAAGGGTTGGGCTCTACCATTGACGTAGGTGACGATGTGGGTCCCGATTTCGTGAGCGATCAGCGCGTCCACGCGCGACGCCGGAATCTTCGTGCTGGCCGAAACCAACAGATTTCCGCGAGATACCATCAGCCCCGTAACATCGCTGCGTACCTCGACCTGGCTCCGGATATCGGGATGCTGGCCCCGGTAGTATTCGAGTTCCGCCTCGGCACGCCGAGCGAATTCCTTCGCGTCGACGGCGCCGCGCAGGGATTCGTCCCGGCTGCGCGGAGGGACCCGGTTGAGGATCTCGTACGCGAGGGCGAGCAGCGAAGCGTCGACCCCACCGAAGACCTGCATGCTGCCGTAGAGGAAGCGCGGTGTTCCGCGGTCGCCCAGCATCGTCAGCTTGCGATCGATCTCGGTCTGCTGATCGCGAAACAGTTGCGCGAGCGTCGGATCTGCAATCCGCTCGATCGGGATCTGGAACAGCTTGCGCTTTTCCAGACTCGGATCGAGCTTGAGCGGTCTCGATGAAAAATCCGGTTCGACTTCGAAACGGCCGCGGCGAAAACCCGCCCAGGCTTCGTCGACGTTCACCGGCGTTACCTGCAGCAGAAAGTCGAAAGCGTTGCTGATGTGGGCCAGGTCCCGATCGATTGACCAGACGGCCTTGACGAGGCTCTGGCGTCCGAGCGCCTCGTAGTGGGGCGGGCGATGGGAGGTCTGGCGCCGGGTGAACTCGAAGACCGTTCGCTTGATCGCTCGCGAGATGCCCTTGTGAAGCGCCCTGCGCACGAGCGGAAACGGCTCTCCGGTCGACGCGTCGCGGAAGACCGGCGCCACCTCGAGTCCGAGTATGCGGCAACTGAGTTCGGCGGCCCGCTCCTTCGCGAGTAGCGGACGCATCCCGGGCGGGTAGTTCTTCGGACCGACGATCGTTTCCGCATCGGAGAACTCGCCCTTGATCTTGATTTCGTCGAGCGCAACCTCGAGCGCTTCGGCCGTCAAGGAGAGCCGTCCCTGTTTGGGTCGGACGATCCGAAACTGGGCTCTTCGCGTCCCGTTGGTTTTCGCATCGGGCGCCGTCCAGATTTCGAGCAGGAGAAATGCGCCAAAACACTCCGCGAGAACTTCTGCAATGCCCTCGACCAGCGCGCTGAGTTGTTGGTGGCACTTGCGATCGCCCGAAGTGACCAGGTAGGAGGCTTCGCCCCGAACGAGAAGGTCCGTCTCCGGATCCTCGCGTCCGACGGGCCGCCGGTACAGCACGAGAAATGGCAGCTGCCGATCGATGTGCACGCGTCCGCCGCACGGGAGCTTGCGGTCGAGCGCCTTGCCATCTTTCAGCCGCTGACGCGCGCTTTCGATGAACTCGTTCGAGATCGTCTCTTTGGGCTGGGGTTTCTTCTTCACGCGCGGGAGTCTACGACATGGAGACACCGAATCGCAGGCCGGTCCCGCGCGGGGAGAGCCCGGCGCGGGGGCCCTCGCTGAAGCCGTGGCGATTGGTGCCGGGGTCGTACCCCGCGAGCGCCCGGCAGCGCGGTGCGCCCGACGGGAGCCTTCTGGGATCAGATCGACGCCGTTTCGAGGCGCAGCGAGCCGTCGCCCGCACGCGCGAGGCCGATCCGGTATTGGGTGCGGAACCCGAGTTCTTCGGCCGCGCGGTCGGTGTCGAGTGTGAATCCGTAGCGCAGGTGCACTCCGCCGCCGGCCCCCAGGCGGGACTCGATGCCGAGCGCGCGCTCGGTCGCATCGAGCATGCCGAGCAGCGGGCCGGGCACGGGAATGCTCGTATGACCTGTCCAGCGGGCGAGCATCGAGAGCGGCACCGCCTCTCCACCCGCGATGTTGAAGATCCCCGAAACCGGTGTCCGGGTGGCAGCCCTCACCGCGCGTGCGACGTCCTTGTCGGAAACGAGCGCACAGATCGGATCGAACCCGAGGGCTCGCACCCGTGATCCCGGTCGCCCGGCCAGTGAGGGGTGCAGATACACGTAGCCGCCCGCCGCGATCACGGTCGGAACGCGAAGCAACACCACGCGGAGTCGATCGTTGTGGACTTCGCTGTGGAAGATCATGTCGCTATCGATCCAGGCGCGGACTTCCGGCATCACGTTCGGATCGAGGTTGAGCTCGCTGTCCTCGCTGAGGTGGTTCGCGTTGCCCGGGGGAAGCCGGTAGACGAAAGCGCTTCCGATCGCGACCAGATGCTGGATCGTGCGGGTCTCGAGGCAGTGCTGAAGGAGCAGGCGGCTTTCGGCGGTTCTCTCGGAGAGGCCACCGAGGAGCGGAGTGGTCAGCGACGTACCCACGCCGTGGCGCGGCACGTAGACGACGGTGTCGACATTGGCGGCGCGAAATCCGGCGGAGTGAAACAGGTCGTGGACCGGGCGGTGTTTGGCGAGATCCAATCGCGTATAGGTCACTCGCGGTTCGCTGCCCGCGAGGTAGGCGTCGAACTCGCGCGGTGGCGGCCCGCTGCCGAGTGCGAAGATGACTTCGACGTTCGGGTCGTGGTAGAGATTCTTGACCACCCGGCGCCCGATCGGCTCATCGGCGTGGGTGACGAGTACGCGGGTCATTGGCGATTCCGATCGATCAGTAGTTGGACTGCGCGCCGGACCTGGTTGGCGAGGTAGCGAACCAGTCGCGAATCGTCGGCTCCCTCGGGGCCGAAGCGCTCGTGGTAGCGGAGAGGCTCGCCATAAACGATCCGATACGAGACCGGGTAGGGGAGAATGCCGAGCGGTCCGAACCATGGAAACGTCGGCGTAATCGGCGCGACGGGAATGCGGAGTTTGCGCGCCAGGGGTTTGATGTCGAAGAGGATCGGCGATTGATCGTCGCTCCCGATGAACGCCACCGGAACGATCGGCGCGCGCGAGCGCAACGCGTTCTCGATGAAGCCCACGCGAAACTGCTGGAGTCGATAGCGGTGCGCGATCGTCTTGCGGGCTCCGTCGATTCCCTCCGGAAAGACCAGCAGCAGTTGCCCTTCCCGGAGCAGCTTGGCGAAATTCTCGCGCGTTCCGATGATCTGCCCGACGCGCGCGTAGTAGAGGTTGATCCAGGGGAGCGACCCCGCCCAGCGATCCACGATGGTGCGGGTGAGTCGCGGGGGGTCCGTGTGGAGTGCGACGTCCACGACCGCCATCGCGGCGTCGAAGGGAAGCAGGCCGCCGTGATTGCCCGCGAGCACGACGGGCCCCTCGCTCGGGATGTGTTCGTGTCCCTCGCTGCGGACGCGGAAGTAGAGCCGGTAGAGGGCGTGGAAGAGCGGAAACGTGGTCTTCATCGTCTCGGGCGAATAACCGAATCGATCGTAGGGCGCCTCGCCTTCGACGAGGTGCGCGAGAGCGGCCAGGACCCGCCTCTCGTCCGGGTTCAGCAGGCGGTCGATCAAGCCCTTTGGCGGCGGGAGTTCGATTTCCGCGAGGGGAGGGGTGGTCGACCAGCGCCGTTGGGTGAGTCGCGCGAGATTGTCGGGTTTCGGCAGTTCCTCGTCGTCGCGCGCGGTCGTCTGCTGCGCCATCGCTCGTCGGGTGCCAGTCGCCGGCGCTGCGGCCAACTTGCTCTTGGGAGAGCGCCGCGCGCGCGACCGCGCCTTCGGCTGCTGGCTTTCTCGCGCTTCCAGCCGATCGAGTTGTTCCTCCAGCGGGTCGGAAGTGGCGAGATCATCGAAGGGGTCACGGCCCAGCGCGCGGCCCGGCGCGACGAGCGGGTTTGCAATTTCATCGACGGGTTGGGGGGCTTCGATTTCACTCATACTGGGCTCCCATCGTTTCGGGGTCTTCCGCGCAGTTCGAGTTCTTCGGAGAGTTCGGCCATGACGGAGGCTGCGCGATCCTTCGGTGCGTACTCGAAGATGGACAGTCCCCTGGATTGCGCCTCGTCGATCTTCACGTGGTAACCGATGACGCTGTGTGAAATTTCCTTCGAGAAGCGCTGCTTGAGTCGGTCGAGGATCTCGTTTGCGAGCTTGGTCCGCCGGTAGAAGGTGGGAACGATCATTGAAAT